>CAZLRY010000005.1:5904-9138 GCA_964561675.1 uncultured Chitinophaga sp. | reverse complement strand
AGGAGGATGCGTTTGTTTTTATAGGGACCGAAGGTGAATAAATCGGCAGTTGTGTAATAACTGGGGGCATTCCATTTGATCCGTTCATTCAGCATGGGGGCTGCTTTTTTGATCAGTTTGCGGACGGCATCAATTTCCTTCCGTAAAGCGGGTTCCTGTTTATCCAGCCAGGCATTAACCTGGGTTGCTTCTTTTTCAGCAGGGGCTGCCTTTGCTGCTTTCTTTTTTTCAGGGGCCGCACTGGTTTTCTTTTTGGCGGTGGCCATTCCTTCATTTTCTTTTACCCGGAACAGCACTATCTTTTTGATCAGGGCCAGGGGCAGGGGTTCTGTCAATGGAAACTGCACCGATCCTTTCCCCGTTTTATAACCAGCCAGGTCTTTTTTAAAAGCTTCATGTCCGGTGGGCGTGGCATAGAAGCCGATATGATTTTCATAACCGGCAAAGTACACCAGCGGTTTACCCAGGTATTTGAAACCGGGCATTCCATAACTGATGCCTTCTACCGCATCCGGGGCATTGTCACGAATGGTTTTGCGTATTTCTTCCAGGCGTTTTTTAACCGCGGCCGGGAAACCGGCTATATACTGATCAGGTGTTTTGGCAGGAGCTGTTGCTTTCATAAAATAAAATTGAAAAGTTTAATTTTCTTCCAGGTTCTTCTTCATATTCACCAGGTTTTGCAGCATATCTTTTCCCAGCAGTTTATCCATAAAGAGGTTCATGATATTCATGGGAAACTTGCTGCGTCCATAGAATAGTTGGTGCACCCGGGTTTCGTGTTCGCTCACCGCGGTCACTGTCGTCTTCGCCCAGTTGGTGGCTTCGAAAGGTTTTTTGAAACGGATTTCCACTTCGGTGCTGATACCCTCTGTCAGTTTAATGATTTCCTGTTCCCCGATCCCTGTATTTTTATCATTACTGGTCCAGGCTGATTTGAATCCAACCGTGCCATCGGTGCCTGAATACACCAGATTAATTTTGGGGTCTCTCATCACCCATACACTGTATTTTTCCTGGTTCCGGATCATTTTCAGGTAATCGAATACTTCCTTCTGTGTTTTGTTGATCACGATTTGTTTTTCAAGGGAGAAATCTTTTTTTACCAGCAAAGCGGTTAAGAAAAAAGCAGCGATGATGGCGGCGAGGATATAGAGGAAGATCATGGTTGGGGAATTGGGGGATTAGGAAATAGGCAATAGGAATTAGGGGATTAGGAATTAGGGATTGGGGTGATCAAAGGGCATTCCTTTTGTTCCAGAAATAATACGAAGCGGCACCAAGTAATATCGGAACTAATATAAATAGCATACTGGCATCGAATTTTTTCTGTACCATATAAATAGAGAAGACCGCACCGGCCAAATCAAAGAAAAGTCCGGCATAAGCCCATTCCTTTATTTTATTCAGTCCGGGTATCAGGATGACGACTGAGCCAATGATCTTGGCCATACTGATAAAATGGATAAAATAGACCGGGTAGCCAAGATAGCCGTTCATGAACTCGAGTACTTCGCCTTTAGGGTTAATGCCGGGCACAGAAGACCAGATCATGAAGGCGGAGAAGAGGAGGGTGAAGACCCAGTATAAAATGAGGATTGTTTGTTTTTTCATAACTATTTTTTTTAAGAACCAAGATGCCAAGAAGCCAAAAAAGAACCAAGAACCAAGATGCCAAGAAGCCAAAAAAGAACCAAGAACCAAGATGCCAAGACACCAAAGAAGAACCAAGAACCAAGATGCCAAGACGCCAAAGAAGTACCAAGATGCCAAGACACCAAAGAAGAACCAAGATACCAAGACGCCAAAGAAGAACCAAGAACCAAGATGCCAAGACGCCAAAGAAGTACCAAGATGCCAGGACACCAAAGAAGAACCAAGATACCAAGAAGCCAAAAAAGAACCAAGAACCAAGATGCCAAGACACCAAAGAAGAACCAAGAACCAAGATTCCAAGAAGCATCAATGTACAAGATCCAAAGAAAAATCAATATTCAAATCTCAAAGCCTTCTAAGGAGGTTTTATTGAGATTTGGTCATTACTAAAGACTAAAGACTATCGACTAATGACTTCTTTCTAATTCCGCTATCACTATCTTCTTCATCTGCATCAGCGCCTTCATCGCTCCGGCGCCATTTCCGGAATCCGTCATGATTTGTCCCATTTTGGCGGGGATGATTTGCCAGGATAGGCCAAAGGGATCTTTGAGCCAGCCGCACATGCTTTCCGACCCGCCATTGCTGGTCATATAATTCCAGTAATGATCGATCTCTTCCTGGTCTTTACATTCCACCACAAAGGAAATAGCTTCATTAAAAGCAAAACCATGATTGCCGGCGCCATCCATGGCCATGAAGACTTTGTCGTCAAAGATGAACTGGGAATGTTTGACTTTACCTGCTACTTCGGCTCCCTCGTTGTCCTGGTATTTCAGGATACCATTGACCGAAGAGGAAGGGAAAAGCGCTGTATAATAATTCACGGCCGCTTCCGCTTTTCCAAAATGGCTATCGGTAAAGAGAAAGCAGGGTGTGATTTTCTGATTTACCGAACTATAATTTCCTTTATAGAGTTGCCAGGCCAGTCCGAATTTATCCTGTACAAAAGCATAGTACTCGCTCCACTCATATTTATCCAACGGCATCATAACCATACCACCCTCTATCAGCTTCGCATAAAGTGCATCAATCTCCTCATTGGTTTCGCTGGTGACAAACATGGAAACGGAGGGATTGAATTTAAACATTGGCCCGCCATTCAGTCCCATGAACTTTTGTCCATGCAGGTAGAAATTGACCACCATCGGGGTATCAAACGTAATACGGGAATCCGGAAACAGGCTGCAGTAAAACTCAGCGGCTTCTTTGGCGTTGCCATTGAACCAGAGGCAGGGGTGGATATTGTTGGACATGTTGAAAAGTTAACAAGTTAAAAGTTTATAAGAACATCTATAAAGTACGAAGTACGCTGACGTTCTATGAAGAACTGTTTCTTAGAACGGGCTGTTTCCTGACACCTGACACCCGACATCTGACACCTATTTCTGCGGTGTATGACTGACCATCCACATCACCCCGAACTGATCACTAAAGCTGCCGAAATAGGATCCCCAGAACATATCCTGCATAGCCATGGAGACTTTTCCGCCAACGGAAAGCGCATTGAACAGCCGGTCACATTCTTCCCGGCTATCGGGTTCGAGCATGATATGGGCATTGTTTCCGAAGTTCAGG
>CAZLRY010000005.1:0-5804 GCA_964561675.1 uncultured Chitinophaga sp. | reverse complement strand
TTAGAACGGGCTGTTTCCTAACAGCCAACACCTAACAGCTAACAACCGCTTTCTGTATATTTCTTAAAGCTATCCAAAATCGCCTGCCATCCCTCTTGCTGCAGTTCATGAGTGTTTTCAGTTTCTGGTTCAAATTGGACGGTAATGCCAGTGTTGTTGCCATTATCCGTGAAGAGGACATCCGCTTTGCGGCCATCGCCCATGGTATAGACAATTTTTTTATGGGTGTCTACTTCATCATAGATGCCCCAGAAGTCGAAACTGAAACTGCCGTCTTTGGCGGCCATGGTGGAAGAGAACTTACCACCCGGACGGAGATCGTTCGTGGAAGCCGGGCAATGCCAATCGGGACTGGCCTGGTTCCATTGCATGATATGTTCAGGACCGGTATAATAGTCCCAAACTTTTTCAACCGGAGCTGAAATCACGGCCTCAACCGTGATACGTGTTGGAGTAGACATGTTGGTTTTTGTTTTGCATTGTAAACTTACTGAGATTAAACAAAAGGGATGACCGGTAAAAACGACAATTCAAAGGGTTGATTGCGACAACCGTTTTTAATACCTTTAAAAGATGAAACATGTATGCATCCTTGTACCTGAGACTGCAGTAATCGAAGCGGTGGCTGATCCCCGATACCTGTTTTCTGCTGTAAATCAATTCCTGGCAGCAGCCGGAAGAGCGCCTTTATTTGAAGTAAAACTGGTGGCGGTCCGCAGGGAAACCCGACTCGACAATGCTGCATTTTCCGTGCATGCGGATCTGTTGCTGGATGAAGTGGAACATACCGACCTGGTGATCATACCTGCCTTGAGTGGTAACCTGCCAGCGGCTATTGAAGCCAATAAAGTCCTGATCCCCTGGATTGTGAAGCAATATAATAAAGGAGCAGAAGTTGCTTCGCTTTGCCTGGGTGCTTTTCTGTTTGCCTCTACCGGATTGCTGGATGGAAAGAAGTGTTCCACCCATTGGGGCTTTTGCAATGAGTTCAGGGCCATGTTCCCCAAGGTGGAAATGGTGGATGGCAGTATCATCACCGATGAGCAACGACTGTATAGTAGCGGTGGCGCTAATTCATACTGGAACCTGTTATTATACCTGGTAGAGAAATATACCGATCGTCCAACAGCGATACTGGCTGCCAAGTATTTTGCGGTGGATATTGAGCGGGACAGCCAGGCGGCGTTTATGTTGTTCAACGGACAGCGGGCGCATGAAGATGATACGATCAAACAGGTGCAGGCCTGGCTCGAAGCGCATTATACCAATAAAGTGACAGTGGATGAACTGGCCGAGCGATTTGCCATTGGCCGGAGGAGTTTTGAAAGAAGATTTAAGAAAGCCACGAACAATACAGTTGTCGAATACCTGCAACGGGTAAAAATGGAAGCCGCCAAACGGAGTTTTGAAACCAGCCGTAAGAATATCAGCGAAGTAATGTTTGATGTGGGGTATACGGATACCAAGGCATTCCGGACTATTTTTAAGAAAGTGACCGGGCTGACACCGGTAGAATACCGGAACAAATACAATAAGCAGGCAGTACCGGCCTGATCATTTTTTCTTTTTCCTGAAATGCTCCTCGTCAATTATGATGGCTTCGTATATATAAGCCTGCAGCAGCTCCGGATCTATTTCTTTTAAGGACCTGAAGTCCTTCCAGTAGATCTGCTTTCTGCCACCTTTATCCAGGTAACCGATTTCATCGGTCAGCTGGTTGCCATAAGCAAAGCCAAAGCGAACCCCTTCATAGGTTTTCTTTTTACCCCAGGTAACGGATGCCGGCCAGATAAAACAAAAATTGCGGTGATGATAATAATAAGGAACATTAAAGGATAATTTCTCCCGTGCCTCAGGCAGACAGTAGAAAACCAGTTTGCGCAACCGTTCAACAATGACCAGTTCATCCTCCGGCAGGAAGGCCAGGAATTCGTCGATGGAGTTGAAGTTGACTTCCTGCATTTTTTCACCTTTCGCCATGATTGGTTTATTTGGAACTGTAAGGGGTTAATAATTCTGCATTATTCACCCACATCATGAAATACGGGGCAGCGATAGTTTTTTTGCGAATCATCAGAAAAAAGGGTTTGTTGAACAGGAGTGTTTTCGGTTTGATCAGCTCCGGCACTGCAGCTCCTGCGGAATCCACGGCTATAAGTGCTTCTGATTCTGCCACAGCGCCATGTTCCTCCAGTACCAGGGCGGTCCGTTGATAAGCCTCTTTTATTGTAAATGTTTTGTTGCCAGCCAAAAAAGTCTGTTCGAGCAGACTGTTGTACCGGGTGGCCAGATTGAACCGTATAACCGGGATGCCGATCCGGTCATCTTTATTGATGGAATACAAGGACCTGTTTGAAGCTATACCGGATTCTTCTTGTCCGAGCCTGATCAGGGAGTCAGCCTCCCGTTGCAGGTTTCCAAGACTGTTATATTTGCTCATCCCTTTACAGAGAATAATCTCGCTGGTACTGTCTTTTGGCTGGATCCGAAGCATAAACAGGTCCTCGTTTTTAAAGTATAATACGGAAAGCTGGTCGCTGACTTCCTGATCTGGATAATCGACACCAAAGACAGCAATAGATGAGTCGCCAAATCTGATTGATTCGGTCCAGCGGTGCATAACAGTTGTAAATGGAAGCGTTTTATTGAAAAGAACACTGGCTTCTATGATACCGTTCTCAACACTCACATTGGCGGAGTATTCTGTACTGTCCAGGCTTTTTTCAAAGCCACGGCTGTTGTTTATCAAAAGGAAGTCAGTAGACAACCTTGAATTGGTCTCAATCGGCGCCTGGATCATTTGTCTTATTTTATCCCAGGCAAAAAGCAGGGCCGGCGCATAGATCGCATTTTTACCAGCTGGTATTTCATTTTCTGGTGTGGGAAGGAAACGGCTTTGTGGTCGTTGATCCAGTGACAATATCGCAGGAAGATTGGACCATTCGGGGTCTGTTGATTTTGCCGGCTTTTTTAATAAATACCAACCGCTAAAACCAACCACCAGTAGAAGACCGATGAATAATGCTGCTTTCATTTAATCAGATTGAATATTTACGAATCAGGGTTGTTTGTTTTTGACGATCGTGATATAGTAGTTAAAAATGGCATTCGTTCTTTCAATAATCAGCATTGTATAATTATGTGTGGCAATATTGCTTTGGATGGTTCCGCCTCCCGAGTATTCTTCTTTCATCATCAGGGCGATCAGTGCGCCTTCAGCATCCCTGAATGCCACCCAGGCTTTTTGCGCAGCAATCATTGTTTTTTTATCTTCTGGAGTTAATAGTTTCAGCAACCGGTTATAATACTTATTCATGAGTGAATCATAGCCATCAGCCCTTTCACTGACCGCCTTATTCATACCATAGGTGGTGTAGTCAATATTTATTTTCTTCTCCATGATCTGATCCAGCAGGTAGGTCTCTCGATGATATACGATTTCTTCCCGGATCAGTTCGGTCGTATCCAGTTTGCTTATGAATGCAGCAGTTTCCATCTCTGCTTCTGCCTTGATTTTTTTCAAGAGAGCAGGCGTTATTTCCTGTGGGTCTGGCTGTGCATACAAAGAGAGATTGCTGAGCAGCATCAGGGAAATAAAGATAAATCTCATAGAAAGCAATTATAGTTTTTAAAAACTGATCCCCGCCCCCACCGATCCACCTGCATAAACCTTCCCGTCCATTCTCCAGAAATTATCTGAAGCCGGATCAAGAAAAATGACGGGTGCGACAATGGCTTTAAAGAAAAAACCACCGCCGGGAGGCTGATAACGGTACCCGGCCCCGGGAATCAGGTAGAGTTGTTTGTCTGCAATATTTCCGGGCTGAAAAAGTTTTTGGTATTTATCAATATAAGGAACAACGGTCAGCCCGAATTCAAAATGATGAAAACCATCGCCTTTCAGAAAATTAAGTCCAACAGGCAGGGCAATGGCATTTTGCATGATTGAAAATCCGACCCGGTAGGTATTGGTGAAACGAGCCCCCAGCCTGAAAATCCGGTCATAATTAATACTGTAATAGGCGCCGTGGCTGGTACCTTCCACGTATACGGTGTTGCGGGCAATGGCGACATCCTGGGAATTGGCTGAGAGTGCAAAAGAGAAAAGGAATACAAAGGAAAGTGTAAGTGTTTTACCGTTTTTTATCAACTGCATGCTATTTTTTTTAACTGTTTCAATCATTATTTAGTAAAACCGCGGAGTACGCAGAGGACACAGAGAAATACAGATTCAACCCAATCGTACCCGTCCTAACTCAACGACCGTCTGTGGACTGTCGACTGTCGACTGTGGTCTGTTTCCCTTCTCGCTTACTTCGGTTTCACTATCACCACCTTAAACCGCATCACCCGCTGAAAATCGAAAAGAATATCCAGGTAATAGAGTGAGTTCTCCGGTATCACATAATCAAATTCGTACAGGTTTCCGGTTTTCACAAAAGGAGTATAGCGTTGTCTTTTCAGGGCGAAGGTATCCTGCACCCAGACTTTTTTACGTTTATTGATTTGTTCCCAACCCCAGACTTCTGCGTTGCGGTAAAGATTGGTATTTACCTGCAGCTTTTCAATCGTGCCTGTGTATTCAAATTTGAAATGAATGGTATCGCCTTTTTTTCCGTTGATCATGCCGGTCTGCGGTGAATGCAGTTTGATCTTGCTCAGAATATCCGGATCAAAATAGGGGTTAGCGGCAAACTTGTCCTTGGTATAACCGGGTTTCAATACCCAGCGGGTATATTGCGGGAAATGGTTACGGGAAAATTCGGCAAAGGGTGTTAGAAAATAATAGTCGTTGTATTGTTTGACAAAACCGTTGAGTTTACCGGTGTTTTCATCTTCGGTGGTATATCCGGCGGACCAGGTGGCGTCGAGTAAGTGCCAGGTGGTATCGAGCCAGATCACGTTCCAGCTATGGTTCACGGGACCGGCATTACCGATCTGGTAGAGTTTGGTCTTGGTATGCCCGTTGATCGTTGCCGCTTCCAGTCCGGCAATATCACACATGCGGGTAAAGAGCCGGGCATAGCCATCGCTGATCGCTTTTCCTTTCCGGAGAATATTCGACAGGTATTTTTTTTCCCAATTGGCGAGTACTTCATCACAATCCTGTCCTGATTTACATTCGGGTATTTCTATTTCCTCGTCTTTATTAAAGAATTTCCAGTCGTACCGGATATGTTCCGTGATCCAGATAAAAATGGAGCGGACTTTAGAAAGCTTATCCGGGTATGGACTGGTAAGTGTGGCAGTCAGTTTTATCAGGTCGCCATCAAAGCGGATGCTGCGTGCCTGTTTATCTATCTTGGTAAAGTCAGGCAATACCTGCTGGGCTGCAGCACCTGTACATAAACAGGTCAGGATCAGGAATATCGGGATCAGGTGGCGGGGCATAGGTTGGTTACGGGCTCGGGAGGTAAGGTACGTATTTAAAGCGGGAAGTGCAAGAAAGCCCTCCTTCGCTGAAGCTTCGGAGGACAAGGCCCTCCTTCGCTGAAGCTTCGGAGGACTAAGCTGGAGTCGGGTTGTATGAGGGCTTAACCTGCCTGGTTAAAAGAACTGAGCCCTTGAAAGTTATTTAACTGCTCGTTTAATTTTACGGAGGCTGTGTTGGATCCGGATGGTTTTGCAGAATTAAATGCAGTCCCTTTTTTTTCTTTAGTTGCTGAAGTGGAATTTTTTTGGAGCTGAATTTTAAAAGTAGTGCCTTCACCCGGATTGGATGAAATGGAGAAACGGGCATTCATTTTTTCCAGCATTTCCTTGCAGATATAGAGGCCGAGTCCGGTGCCGTTGGCGCTTGAAGT
>CAZLRY010000004.1:0-29900 GCA_964561675.1 uncultured Chitinophaga sp. | reverse complement strand
GGAGTCAGGAGTCGGGAGTCAGGAGTCGGGAGTCGGGAGTCGGGAGTCGGGAGTCAGGAGTCGGGAGTCGGGAGTCGGGAGTCGGGAGTCAACAGCCCGTTCTAAGAAGTAATTTTATAATTTGCGAAATTCTTATTCAACAAGAACTTCTAAAAAAAAGCACCAAACCAACTTAGAAGGCTTGGTGCTTTTTTGTTGCTTGTATTTTGATTATTCTTTGGATCTTGCTTGCCCACCGTAGCTTTAGCGGAGGCGGGGCGTCTTGGCATCTTGGTTCTTTTTTATCCTCCTTAGCCTTGACGAAGGAGGGGTATTAAAAAAATAGCCCTCCGTGGAAACGGAGGGCGTAAACCAAAACCAACTGCTTATGAGAAAAATTTGTATTAACTATTTTACTTTATTTCGATTGCCTGTGAAGCTTTGACTGTGGTTTGCTTCGGAAGGTTTAATCGTAATATACCATTGATGTAAGATGCTTCTATTTTAGTTGCATCTATTTTGTCATCCAATGTGAAAGATCTCTTAAAAGACCGGAAGCTGTATTCCTTGCGGATCTGCTTTTCGGTTTCAGCTGTCTCAGTGGCCTGTTTTTCAGCTGAGATCGTTAGTAGTTGCTGCTCCAGGTTCACCTTGAAATCGGCCTTTTCAAATCCGGGGGCCACTACTTCCAGTTCGTAACTCCCTGCTGTTTCTTTGACGTTGACCGGTACGGAATCCTTTCTTACAGAATTGTTAAAGCCAGTGTTCAGCATCACTGGTAATTCGGTGAAAAGGTCATCTACAAAATTGCTGAAGCTACCTTCAAAAGGTTTCCGGTTGAATTGTACGTATGCCATAATTGTTTATTTATTTTAAATGAAAAATGATTACGCAAAGGATTCGTCAAACCCTGTACCACCCGGTTTTTTGTACCCGGACTGGCAGATTTCCCCCTTGCAGAAAGACAGAATTTCCGAAAAGAGGAAATTCTGCTGCCATATTTTCCTTTTGCCCATGCTGTTGCACAGCCGGTTGAACAAATTCTTTAGCTTTGTGTTTCATAAACAAAAAACTATGTATCCAGAAGAAATAGTAATTCCGATGAAAGAGGAACTGACCGACAACGGCTTTTCCGAGTTGCTGACCGCTGGTGAAGTGGAAGCACAACTGACTAAAGAGGGTACCACCCTGGTCATGATCAATTCCGTTTGTGGCTGTTCTGCCGGAACCGCCCGTCCGGGTGTACTGATGGCGGTGGCGAATACCGAAAAGAAGCCGGATTTCCTGACCACCACTTTTGCCGGTTTTGATGTGGATGCCGTCAGAACCCTTCGTATGCACCTGATGCCTTTCCCGCCGTCTTCCCCGGCCATCGCTTTATTTAAGAATGGCCAGCTGGTACATTTTATCGAAAGACACCAGATCGAGGGCCGTTCCGCACAAATGATCGCCCAGAACCTGATCGGCGCTTTCCAGCAACATTGTAACTAAGCGGATCAAATAGATTCTAAAGAGCTGTTTCTTTATTGAAACAGCTTTTTTTTGCCCCTTTAATTTTTAAGTACGATCCTTCGATACGACACAGTAGCATAATCTCTTGCCCTGTAAGACTTGTTTGGTGTCTACTCAGGATGACAAGGACTGTTGTCACCCTGCCTGTCCCGCCTCATGCGGGGTGTAGCCGATTAGGTATATTTCAGGGATTAAACAAATAGTAACGCGGCGTATCGAAGGGCGACACTCCACAGGAGGGGCTGTTCCCTTCTAGCTTCTAGCTACGCAGGCTGCTTCCTGACATCCGGCAGCTGACATCTGACAACTCTTTCATTTACCGTTTATACCCATGTCGGGCCGTTTTGTCTTTTGAAGCAGGCTCTTTAGTATATTCGCCTCTATTAATTAACGACATGTATCCTAATCTATATTACGCATTCAGGGACTTATTTGGAGTGGAATGGAAATTTCTCCGTTTTGTCAATTCCTTTGGTTTTTTTGTGGCCATTGCTTTTATCGTGGCTGCGATGGTGTTGACCGCTGAACTTAGACGTAAGAGCAAACAGGGGTATTTCCAGCCCACTGAAATGCAGATGATGGTCGGTCAACCGGCTTCGCTTTCAGATATTCTGCTCAACTTCTTACTGGGTTTTTTACTGGGCTATAAAATTGTCGCTCTTTTTATACTGGATAATTCAGCCACCGAAGATCCCCAGGCTTTTATTTTTTCGCCGCTGGGCAGCTGGCCGGCAGGTATAGCCATGGGTTTATTGTTTGCCGGTTTGAAATGGTATGAAAAGAATAAACAAAAACTCAGCAAACCCGAAAAAAGAACCGTCCGCATCTGGCCGCACGACCGGGTAGGGGAGATCACTATAATAGCCCTCGTATTTGGACTGGCAGGGGCTAAACTCTTCGATATTTTTGAAAACTGGAGTGATTTTCTGAAACGGCCTTCTGATTATATTTTTTCTGCCAAAGGACTGACTTTTTACGGCGGACTGATTTGTGCCGCCCTGGCGATCTGGTGGTATGCGAAAAAACACAAGATCGGCTTCTGGCATTTAAATGATGCGCTGGCCCCAACCATGATGCTGGCGTACAGCATGGGCCGTATCGGTTGCCAGGTTTCCGGCGACGGTGACTGGGGCATCGAAAATCCAAGACCCAACCCGTACAGCTGGCTCCCTGATTGGGTCTGGTCTTATAATTATCCACATAATGTAAATGATGTAGGTGTGCCAATCCCGGGTTGTACCGACGATAAATTCTGTTCTCAATTACCGGTGCCTGTATATCCAACCCCATTATATGAAGTAATATTCTGTTTTCTGCTGTTCCTGGTGCTCTGGTTCCTGCGCAAAAGATTGAAAGTACCCGGATATATTTTCGCTATTTACCTGATGCTGAATGGGATGGAGCGCTTTTTGATAGAAAAGATCCGGGTAAATAACCCCCTTGATATACTGGGTTTTCATCCAACACAGGCGGAAGTGATCTCCAGTCTTTTGTTTTTAAGCGGATTAGGGCTGTTTTTATGGTTGCGCCAAAAAGCAAAAACAACAAAGCACACAGAACCACTCAAAAACAATTGATATTTGTCAATTTTTTATAAAACAGGACAAATTTCTTTTTTCGCGCCAAACCCTTACCTGTAGCAGATTTCATCCGATTGGCCCGGAATTGGCAACGATTGCGTGAAAGACTGTTAGTAATTTTTCATTACAGAACGCTATGAGAAACCATAACTTATAGGTATCTTTGCAGACGGTCTGGGACGGTAAATTCTTCTATCTACAATTAACTATCCATTTGCAACAATCTGCAAACAAGGGCCGTCTATTATTCGTTGATATTTAAACTTCTTAAGTTATGCGGCAACTTAAAATTGCTACCCAGATTACAAACAGGGACTCCCAGGCAGTGGAAAAGTACTTACAGGAGATCTCGAAGATTTCGATGATCACTCCTGAAGAGGAAACAACACTCGCCCAGCGGATTAAAATGTTTAACCGGAATCCGGTTGATTCCCAGCGTGCATTGGATAAACTGGTGCAGGCCAACCTCCGTTTCGTGGTATCTGTGGCCAAGCAATATCAGCATCAGGGGTTGTCACTCAGTGACCTTATCAATGAAGGAAACCTCGGTCTGATCAAAGCGGCTCAACGTTTTGATGAAACCAAGGGTTTCAAATTCATTTCTTATGCGGTATGGTGGATTCGTCAATCGATCCTGCAGGCATTAGCCGAACAGGGACGTCTGGTTCGTCTTCCCCAAAACAAAATCGGTACATACAACAAAGCCAACAAAGCCTATATGGCTTTTGAGCAGGAGCACGAACGCGAGCCTTCAACCGAAGAGCTGGCTGAACTCCTGGAAATGAGCGAAACCGAGATCAATAATATTTTCCAGAGCAATACCCGGCACACTTCCCTCGATGCCCCTGTGCACGAAGCCGAAGATGTGGCCATGGGCGACCTGCTCGAAGGCAGCGATGATACGGATGATGATGTAATGAAAGATTCCCTGCGTAACGAAATTCGCCGGGTACTTAAATCATTGTCTCCCAGGGAAGCAGAAATTGTAAACGCCTATTTTGGTTTAGATGGAGAGAACGGGGTTACGATCGAACAGATCGGACAGAAATATGACCTGACCAAGGAGCGTATCCGTCAGATCAAGGAAAGAGCCATCAAACGCCTGCAAAAAGCCCGTTATTCCAGTGCTTTAAAAGCCTATTTAGGTTAATGATATCTTAAAGTCGTGGGTTAATTTAAAATAGTTCCGGTCCTCAGCTTATGAGGCCGGAATTTTTTTTAGAACCAACTATCTTTATACCTGTTAATAATACTATGAAAGTTTTATCCGGTGTATTTCTTTTACTGGCATTCCTTCAATTATCCTGCGAGAAATCTGTCAGTTTCAAGCTGGATAATGTAGCCCCCAAACTGGTGGTGGAAGCGACGATTGAAAACGGACAAGCCCCCATGGTCTATCTTTCCCGGAGCCTGGCTTATTTTTCAACCCTTAACCCGGATTCCCTGTCAGCCAGTTTTATCCGGAATGCCGAAGTCTGGGTTGCCAACAGTACCCGTACACATAAACTCCGCCTATATACTGTTCCATTAGGGGCTGGTTATAATGCTTACTATTACTCTACCGACTCTTCCAGTCTCGCCACGGCCATAACCGGAGAACTCAATACCAGTTATTCCCTCCGCATCCGCTGGGAAGGAAAAGAATATACCGCCACAACCACTATTCCCAATACAACACGACGGATTGATTCCTTGTACTGGAAAGAAGCTCCGGCAGGCAATATCCCTTATAAAGCGGTGGTAATGGTGCGGGCCACTGATCCCCGTGGCTATGGTGACTATATCCGGTATTTTACCAAACAGAACCGGGATCCTTTCTATCCCGGACTGAATTCCGTTTATGACGATCAGGTGATTGACGGCACCACTTATGAAATCCAGGTGGAACGGGGAATCCTTCGTAATGGAATAGCCGGCGAAGCCTATAGCTTTTTTGATAAAGGGGATACCGTAACCTTGAAACTTTGTAATATTGATAAAGCTACATTCGACTTCTGGAGAACCATGGAATTCACTTATTCCAGTGTCGGTAACCCTTTTTCTTCACCCACCAAAGTCATGAGCAATATCAAGGGCGGGGCACTTGGCTACTTCGGTGGCTATGCTGCACAATACAAAGGAATCTTGATACCCCAATAATAAGTACGATCCTTCGATACGTCCCGCAACCAGTTTTTCTGAAACCCTGAATTAATACTTTCGCGGGACTACTCAGGATGACACGAACATTTCGCTCCGAATGATAATAAGGCGTGATTTCTTTGTTAAAACGGGAAAGTATTAGAGAGGGGCTGTTGACTGCTTACCGCCTACTGCCAACTGCCAACTGTTCCCGCCATTTCCTTAATTTTGCCAACTGACCACCTTTAACCGGTCATTTATTTATACCATGGACGCCACAGAAAAAGTACACTGCCTGATCATTGGTTCAGGTCCTGCCGGATATACTGCCGCTATTTATGCCAGCCGTGCTGGTCTCAATCCTGTTTTATACCAGGGAATTCAACCCGGAGGGCAGCTGACGATCACTACCGAAGTGGAAAACTATCCCGGCTATCCGGAAGGGATCCAGGGTCCTGAAATGATGGTGCATTTTGAGAAACAGGCGGCCCGTATGGGTGCAGATATACGTTACGGTCTGGCTACCGCTGTAGACTTTTCCGGACCTGTACATAAAGTACAGATCGATGAGGAAAAATGGATCGAAGCCGATGCGGTGATCATTTCAACCGGTGCCTCCGCTAAATGGCTGGGGCTGGAAAGTGAGCAACGCCTCAATGGTTTTGGCGTTAGTGCCTGCGCGGTTTGTGATGGTTTCTTTTTTAAAGGAAAAGAAGTGGCGATTGTGGGAGCAGGTGATACGGCCGCCGAAGAAGCACTCTATCTTTCCAAGATCTGTTCACAGGTGCATATGATCGTACGCCGGGATGAAATGCGCGCCAGCAAAGTGATGCAGGAAAGAGTGAAGAACACCCCGAATATTAAAATATACTGGAACAGTGTAACCGATGAAGTACTCGGCGACAAAAAAGTACATGCCGTACGTATCCACAATACAAAAACGGATGTGAAAGAAGAAGTACCAGTCAGCGCCTTCTTCGTCGCCATCGGCCATCAGCCCAATTCCGATATCTTCAAACCCTTTATCGATATGGATGAAGCGGGCTATATCAAAACCATTCCCGGTACCAGCAAGACCAATGTGGAAGGTGTGTTTGCATCCGGTGATGTACAGGATAAAATTTACCGTCAGGCTGTGACCGCTGCCGGCAGTGGCTGTATGGCCGCCCTGGATGCAGAACGTTACCTCAGCGCCAAAGGTCTTCACTGATGCCGGCTGTAATGTCCATCGAACTGTGTGATCTGCATTTCCATGCATTCCATGGCCTCTATCCGGAGGAACGGAAAACAGGAAATGGTTTCCGCGTGTGGTTACAGGTGGATTATACACCACCCGAGGAAGTGATTACGGTAATTGAGGATACGATTAACTATGCCACTCTTTTTGACATGGTGCAGAAAGCGATGCAAAACCCGGTTGAATTACTGGAAACCTTGGTGATGGATATCGCCGACAGCATACATGCCCGTTTTCCACAGGTCATAAAAATCAGTATTTCGATTCACAAACTGCATCCGCCTATCGCCCGGTTTACCGGGGAAGTAGGGGTGAAATATGAAAAGGAATATTAAAACACTTTAGCCTTCCAACGGCCACTGCGGATATACCACAGGGAGGGGACAAAAAGACAAAGCCAGTAAAGCCACTCACTCATCCAGCCGATATGAATCGGCAGAAAGAAATACTCATTCACCAGGTATACATAGGATGAATACATAATGATCGCAAACAGCTCGATCAGGAATGTGATCTTCGTATTGCCGGTTCCGGTAACTGCACTCAGCAGAATGATCGAAAAAGACATCAGGATCATCGCCGCGGTAACCACCCGCAGGGATGGCAGCGCTGCCTGGATAAATACCTCTCCCTGGCCGAAAATGGATAAAAAGGTCTCCGGAAAAATATTGAGCAGTGTACAGGCGATCAGCGCCCAACCCGTACTCAGCCGTACGATGCGGATGATCAGGGGCACCACCTGGTCTTTCTTGTTCTGACCGATCACATTACTGACCATGGCATTGGTAGTGGCGGCAAAGGCCCAGGTCACACAACCAAAAACCCCGAATATGTTCCGCATCACATTCGATACTTTCAGGGCCATATCCCCATGATGCTCGGTCAATAAAAAGAAAAACTGCCAGCTGATGATACTGATCGCATGCTGGAACATGAGCGGGGCAGACATCGAAAAGATAAGCGCGCTGTTTTCCTTATTCCACCGCATGTCTTTAAATAAACCAAAACGCTGACTGATTCCTTTCCAGCGGATCACCAGGAAGATGACAAACATGCCTACGAATTCTGCAATCACCGATGCAATGGCCGCGCCGTTAAACCCGAGTTCAGGCAACCCCCAATGACCAAAAATGAGCAGGTAATCCAGTCCGACATTCGCCAGGGTTTCCGCCAGGGTGCCGGCTACCAGGTAACGGCTCTGGTTGGTGCCGACCAGGAGCGCATTCCGCAGTTGGTAGATATACAGAAAGGGGAGCCCCCAGATCCGGATACGCAGGAAACTAACGGCTTTTTCCTGAACAGCAGGGTCATGTATAATCAGGCTGAAAATAGCAGGTGTGAGCAGCCAGGTTATTATAATACCCGCCACAGCCACCAGCAAACCGATCAGAACGCCCTGGGTAAAGAGCTTGCCGATTTCCTCCGGCCTGTTTTCCCCGGCCCTGCGGGCGATCAGCGCCTGCAAGCCATTATTGAGTCCATACCCGATCGCGGCAAAAATGAGGTAATAGACCCCGGTTATACCTGCAACGGCCAATGCATAGGCATCCCCGTTGTAATGCCCCAGGAAAATATTATTGATAATAAAATTCAACTGGGGTATCAGGATGGCCAGACTGATGGGCAGGGCGATCCGGAAGATCTGCCGGTTGCTGATCCCCACCTGTAATTGGCTATGTGTGTTGGCGGACATGGTAAAAAGGAGGCAAACCTACGATATTTAAATTTTTGTCTATTATTGCACGAATTGAAAACCGATTTTGAAACAGTTATTTACCATAGAAAATAATCCGGATACAGCCGTTCAGCCCGTACTTTCCCTCCGGCTGGGAAACCACCACCTGGGGTATTCCATTACCAGTCCGGATGGAGAAAAGTTGTACAGCCTGGCCTATTACCGCACCGAACAGACCGATACAGCCGCACTGGAGGAATTACTGGCACAAACACCCGCTCTGCACAACCATTTTTACAGTGTTCAGGTGGCCTGGGATTTTACCGGCAATGCCCTGCTATCTTCAGTAGAACATCAGCCGGAAGAATCCGGTACGATGCTCAGGGCTTTATTCGGGACAAACGGACAGGAAGAAGTGATCACGGAGAATATCAGTAACTGGCAATTATTCAATGTGTACGCCGTACCGGCCGGACTCCTGCAAAAAATAAAGCAACAATACCCGGCTGCACAGAGCCGTCACCAGATCTCACTTTCCATTAAACAGGTGATTGCCGCCACAGAAGAAGGAAATATGTATGTGGATTTCCGTCCGGATGATTTCACCGTATTGCTGGTAAAATCAAGCCGGCTGTTACTGGCACAGACCTATACATACTCCACACCGGAAGATGTGGTGTATTACCTGCTTAAAATATGCAGCCGGCTGGGGCTTTCTCAACAGGAATTGCAGTTACAGGTATCCGGACTGATCGATAGTGATTCTGCATTGTATAAAGAACTTTACCAGTATTTCCTTCATATCGGATTCCGTGAATCCGGCTGGCAGGGGAATGATTACCCGGCCCATTTTTTTACCACCCTTAACGACCTGGCCCGATGCGCATCATAGGAGGTGAACATGGCGGACGGAAATTCAACCCGCCCACGAATATGCCCTATACCCGTCCCACCACGGATATAGCCAAGGAAGGATTATTCAATGTACTCCAGCATAAAATGGATTTCGAAAACCTCAAAACACTGGATTTGTTTGGCGGAACGGGCAGTATCAGTTATGAACTGGCTTCAAGGGGTGTACCGGACCTGACCATTGTGGAGAAGGACCATGCCATGTTTGATTTTATTAAAAAAACGGCAGCGGCATTAAAACTGGAAAATTTCAAAATAATCAAAATGGATGTGTTTAAATACATCCAGCAATGTACGGAGCGCTTTGATTTTATTTTTGCAGGACCACCTTATGCGCTCACCAATATCGACGACCTGCCCCGGCTGATTTTTGAAAAACAGTTACTGAATAAAGAGGGCCGCTTCGTCCTTGAGCACACGCCCCGGAATGATTATAAAGCCACCCCGTTTTTTGTAGCAGAACGGAACTACGGTACCACTGTATTCTCTACTTTTGTAGAGGACAGAGACTAACTATGACGAAGAAAGAACTCCGTAATTATTACAAGGAAAAAAGAAAGGCACTGACCACTGCTGAACAGTCCAGGCTGGATGATCTCCTGCTGATTCAGTTCCAGCAGGCGGATATCCCTTTTGTGGATACCCTTTTTTCCTACTGGCCGATGGCGTCCATGCGGGAACCCGATACCCACCTGTTTGCTGATTTTATGGAGTTCAGGAATCCGGAACTCCGGGTAGCCTATCCGCGGATCACAGCGGATGGAAACACCATGATTTCAGTGTTGGCTGATGACGCTACCCGTTTTTTGCAAAATGGGTTTGGTACACACGAACCGGAAACCGGTGAAATCCTGTCTCCGGACACAATCGATATCATATTTGTACCCCTGCTTTGTTTTGATAAAAAAGGCTATCGGGTCGGCTATGGAAAAGGCTACTATGACCGCTACCTGGCCGCATGTAAACCGGATTGTATCCGGGTGGGATTCTCCTATTTTGAACCAATAGACGAAATCCCGGATAAGCACGAATTTGACGTACCTTTAAGTCTTTGTATGACGCCTCAATCGATTTATGTTTTCTAATTTTTTTCTCAAATCCTTCCGGATCTTTTTACTGCCTTTCGCCTTACTGTACTGGGCGGTAATTGCTGTCCGCAACTGGTTCTTTGATAAAAAAATACTGGGATCCAGTACGTTTGGCCTTCCATTGATCTGTATTGGCAACTTATCCGTGGGCGGAACAGGCAAATCACCCATGGTGGAATACCTCGTCACCGGACTCAAAGACCAATACAGGGTAGGCACCCTGAGCCGGGGATACAAACGGAAGACAAGAGGTTATGCGCTGGCGAATGAAAAGACCACCGCCCTGGAAATAGGGGATGAACCGATGCAGTTTCACCTGAAGTTTCCGGAAATTCCTGTTGCTGTAGGGGAAGAACGGATAGAAGCGATCCCGCAATTGCTGCATGACCGCCCGGATACACAGGTTATCATACTGGATGATGCGTTTCAGCACCGGACCGTTAAAGCTGGTCTTAATATTCTGCTCACGGATTATAATAATCTCTTTACCCGTGATTTTTACCTGCCCACCGGGGATCTGAGGGACCTGAAAAGCAGCTATAAGCGGGCCGAAGTAATTGTGGTGACCAAGTGCCGCAAGGACCTGGATGAAACGGAAAAGAAAAAGATCATTAAGGAAATTTCACCCATTCCCGGACAACAGATCTATTTCACCTGTATTGAATACAGCCGTCCCTATCATATCATCAGCAAAGAAGAAAAAGGGCTGGAATCTCAAGTTGAGATTTTGCTGGTCACGGGCATTGCCAATCCCCGTCCGATAAAAAAACTACTGGAAGGGCACAGTAATACCTATCAGATGTTGCAGTATGCGGACCATCATATTTTCACGATCGATGATTTAAGGGATATCCGGCAGGCCTATGCTAAAATGAATTCAAGGGAGAAAGTAATCCTGACCACCGAGAAGGATGCGGTACGGTTGTTGAAGTTTGCAGAAGAAATCAGGGAACTGCCCCTTTATGTAGTACCGGTCCGTCACCGGTTTTTGTTTGACGAAGGCCCGGCTTTTGATAAGCGGGTCAGTGATTTTATTAAAGATTTTAAAAAAGAGGAGTAAGATATGGGAAGAAAAAATTCCAATAAGAAAAAAATAAAAGAAAGATCATCCTCCGGCCGTGTGGTAAAGGGTGTGATCGATATTACCCGTTCAGGTATGGGCTTTGTAACCGTAGAAGGAATGGAGGCTGATATCATGGTACGGCCGCAGGATTTCAATACCGCCCTCCATGGTGATACGGTAAAAGTGGCGGTAAAGGATACCGATGGCCGCGGACGGCGATTACAAGGCGTGATCCGGGAAGTACTGAACCGGAAACGCACCGAATTTATCGGTAACCTGCAGATGAACAAGGGCTTTGCCTTTTTCATTTCTGAGTCAGATAAGCCAATGCCGGATATTTTTATCCCGCTTTATGCCATTGGCAAGGCTAAAGATGGTGACCGCGTGGTGGTGAAACTGCTGGAATGGGATAATGAAGGAGATAAACGCCCCGTTGGGGAAGTGATCACCGTACTGGATGCGGAGAATACCAACGATGCAGCGATGAAAGAGATCCTGCTCGATGGCGGATTCCCGCTACAGTTTTCTGAAGAAGCCCTGGAAGTGGCTGCCCGTATTCCGGATATAATCGGGGAGGATGAAATCAAAAAAAGAAAAGATATCCGCGGGATTTTTACCATCACCATCGATCCGGTGGATGCCAAGGATTTTGATGATGCGATTTCTTTCCGGAAACTGAAAAACGGTTATTTCGAAATCGGTATTCATATTGCCGATGTAAGTCATTACCTGGAGCCCGAAACCCCGCTTGATAAAGAAGCTTACGGACGCGCTACTTCAGTATACCTGCCGGACCGTGTGAATCCCATGTTGCCGGAACATATTTCGAATGTGCTTTGTTCCCTACGGCCAAATGAAGATAAACTCACGTTCTCCGCCATCTTCCAGCTGAATGCAAAGGGCGAAGTAAAACAATACTGGCTGGGAAAAACCGTGATCCATTCTGATCACCGGTTCACCTATGAAGAAGTCCAGGAGATCATCGAATCAAAAGCAGGGCTGCATGCTGAAGAAGTGCTGACCCTGAATGATATTGCACAGAAACTACGGAAGAAACGGTTTAATAACGGGGCCATTAATTTCTCCTCTCAGGAAGTGCGTTTCAGACTGGATGAGAAAGGGGATCCCATTGGCATCATGATCAAAGAAAGTAAAGAGGCCCATCAGCTGATTGAAGAATATATGTTGCTGGCCAACCGGACCGTGGCAGAAAATATTTCAAAATTGAAGGTCAATGGCAAGCCCCTGCCTTTCCCTTACCGGACACACGATGATCCGGATGAAGAGAAGCTGGTACCTTTTGCGGCTTTTGCCAAGAAGTTCGGGCATACCTTTGATACCAGTTCACCCGAAGCCATAGCGTCTTCCTTTAACCAGCTGTTAAAGGATGTAAATGGCAAGCCGGAACAGCATGTACTGGAACAATTGGGTATCCGTACAATGGCCAAGGCAAAATATACTACGGAGAATGTGGGGCACTATGGCCTGGGCTTTGAACATTATTGTCATTTTACTTCACCTATCCGCCGGTATCCCGATGTGCAGGTGCACCGGATTCTGTTCGATGTACTGAACAACACGATGCAGCCTGATAAGAAGATGGAAGAAAAATGCAAGCATACCAGCGAACGCGAACGGGCGGCGATGCAGGCAGAACGGGATTCCAATAAGTACAAACAGGTGCAGTATATGCGCAATTATATGGGCGAAGAATTTGACGGGGTGATCAGCGGGGTGGCCTCTTTTGGATTCTGGGTGGAGACCGTGGATCACAAATGTGAGGGACTTGTCAGCATCAACAGCCTGCTGGAATATGATGAGTTCAGGCATGTGGAAGCTGAATACTGCCTGCTGGGCCACCGCAGTGCCAAAACCTTCCGGATGGGTGATAAGGTCCGGATCAAAGTGGTGGGTGCCAATCTTGGTAAACGTCAACTGGATTATGAATGGGTGGTTTCCGGCGAATTCGCCGAAGAAAAAAGCACCCGGCAAAAAGGTAAAAAACGTAAATGATCCCTATATTGGCCTATGCAAAGTTTTGAATTACTCTCACAGAAATTTGCCTTTCATTTTGAAAAAGCGCATTTCCCCGAAGCGCCTTCGACCCTTTACCAGCCCAATGAGTATTTTCTGAAACTGGGCGGGAAACGGGTGAGGCCGGTGCTTTGCCTGATGGGGAATGAACTGTTTGATGATATACGCGAAGACGCCTGGGAACTGGCCACCGCAGTGGAACTCTTTCACAATTTCACACTCATTCATGATGATATCATGGATAAAGCCCCCTTGCGCCGGGGGATGCAAACCGTACATACAAAATACGGGGAGAATACGGCGCTCCTTGCAGGGGATGTGATGCTGGTGAAAGCGTATGAGTACCTGAGCCGGATTGATGGGGATTTCCTGAAACCGATCTTGCACCTATTTAACCAGACGGCCCGGGAAGTCTGTGAAGGTCAGCAATGGGACATGGATTATGAGAAACAGGAATCCGTACACCTGGATGAATACCTCCGGATGATCGAATTAAAAACCTCTGTATTGCTGGCGGCCAGTCTCAAAATGGGCGCCATCCTTGGCGGCTCCGGCGAACGCAACCAGAATCTCTTATATGAATTTGGCCGCAAGCTTGGCATTGCCTTCCAGGTGCAGGATGATTACCTGGATGCCTTCGGCGATCCGGAAAAATTCGGCAAGCAGGTGGGGGGCGATATTCTCGCCAATAAAAAAACCTTCCTGCTGATCCATGCCCTGGAAACCGCCAATGCGGGGCAGCTGGTAGAACTGAAGCAGTTAATCGCCGGCAATCCCGCGGATAAAGTGGAGCAGGTACTCCGGATATTCAGGGATTGTAAAGTGGATGAATGGGCCATTGAATTGAAGAATAAATACCTGGATGAGGCTTTCCAGCACCTGGATGATATTGCAGTGCTGTCGAAGCGGAAACAACCCCTGACCGACCTGGCCAGGTTCCTGGTACAGCGTGAACATTGATTGTTGGCCTGTATTTCCTGTTATGCCATATTTTTTCCCTATTTTGATCAACAAAACCAACTGACTGATGTCAAATTCTCTATTCCGGAAAAAATCAATTGATGTCATTAAGAAAGAATACGACGCCGGACTTTCTGATCATGGATCTGGCCTGAAAAAAATCCTGGGTGTCCGCGACCTCACGTTTATGGGGATTGCCGCTGTCATCGGGGCCGGTATCTTTTCCACCATTGGTGGAGCCGCTTATAACGGCGGACCGGGTATCTCTCTCTTATTTGTAATCACCGCCATTACCTGTGGTTTTTCCGCCCTGTGTTATGCAGAATTTGCAAGCCGTGTTCCGGTGGCGGGCAGTGCCTATACCTATTCGTATGTCACATTCGGGGAACTGATCGCCTGGATCATTGGCTGGGCCCTGATCCTGGAATATGCCATCGGGAATATTGTGGTGGCTATATCCTGGAGCGGTTATTTTAATAACCTGCTGGTACATGTATTCAATATCAACCTGCCTTCCTGGATGCTGGTGGATCCTGTAACTGCAGGGAATGCCTTTACCGAAGCGAGTAATGCATTAGCTGCGGGAAATATTGCGGACCCTGCCAAACTGAAGAGTTACCAGTTCGCCGTGGATGCGTATAATAATGCACCGGTTATCGGCGGCAACCATATCTTTTTTAACCTCCCTGCCTTTATCGTAGTGGCCCTGATTACCTGGCTGGCCTATATCGGGATCAAGGAAAGTAAGCAGTCGGCTAACTTCATGGTGATCTTCAAAGTAGCCGTGATCATATTTGTAATTATTGCCGGTGCATTCTTTGTGGATACCAACAACTGGACACCCTTTATGCCCAATGGGTTTGAAGGGGTGCTGAAAGGGGTTTCCGCCGTGTTCTATGCCTATATCGGGTTTGATGCTATTTCCACCATGGCCGAGGAATGTAAGGACCCGCAGCGGGATATGCCCAAAGGCATGATCTATTCGTTAATTGTATGTACCGTTTTATATATCCTGATTGCCCTGGTGCTGACCGGTATTGAAAGTTATTCCTCTTTTAAAGATGTAAATGATCCGTTGGCATTTGTTTTTGAAAAGCGGGCGCCCTGGATTGAAAAAATTGTTTCAATCAGTGCGGTGGTAGCTACCACTTCGGTATTACTGGTATTCCAGATCGGGCAACCCCGTATCTGGATGAGCATGAGCCGGGATGGTTTATTGCCTAAAGTATTCCAGAAAATACATCCGAAATTCCAGACACCTTCCTTTGCAACGATCCTGACCGGGGTGATAGTAGGTGTTGGTGCCTTGTTTATCCAAAGCGGATTGGTAACAGACCTTACAAGTATCGGAACCTTGTTTGCCTTTGTGCTGGTATCCGGTGGTGTGTTATTGTTGCCCAGAGTGGCGAAGGAACCGGGAAAATTTCACCTGCCTTATATCAATGGCAAATTCATTGTCCCGGCCCTGATGGCTGTGTTCATTTATGTCTTCCGGGACCGCTTACAGGAATCTGTAAAACATATCGGGCATGAGGATTACCAGGAAGTCCTGTTTCTGGTATTTGTACTAATCGCAGTAATCCTTTCTGTATTGACATTCATCCGTAATTTTTCGTTCATCCCTATCATGGGAGTATTGTCCTGTTTATACCTCATGATCGAAATCCCGGCCGTCAGCTGGACCTGGTTCTTTGCCTGGATGGGATTGGGTTTGCTGATTTACTTCTTGTATGGATACAGAAATAGTAAACTGGCGAAGAAGGAGTAGTCGGGAGTCGGGAGTCAGGAGTCGGGAGTCAATACACCTCTTTAGGAGGTTGAATCTATATAAACAGCAGATGCTCGATTTACGGCATGCCCCTTCTCGCTTCTAGCTTCTAGCTTCTCGCTTCTACCTATCTTTGCTTTCTTTTGAAAACCCCGCAATGAAGTACCAGATCGGCGATACCGTCCTCATTCTCCATTCCAACGAAGAGGCCAAAGTGGTGGATATCATCAACAACAAAATGTTGATGGTGGAGACCAAGGGCGTAAGCTATCCGGTGTATATGGACCAGGTGGATTTTCCTTATTTCAAGCGGTTTTCGGAGAAAAAGCTGGTGCCGGACAAGAAGGAAAAGAAATACATTGATGATGTGCGGAAAGAGAAATATACAGCTGTAAAGCGGGAGGAAGACGGAGTCTGGCTGACCTTTCTGCCGGTAATGGACCACGATGAATTCGGTGACCTGGTGGTGGAGGAACTCAAACTGCACCTGGTGAATCATACTAAAACGCCGTATAACTTTGTCTATAAGTTGCACTTCTTTGGCAAATCCGATTTTGAACTCAAAAATACGGTACAGCCTTTTGAAGATTTTTACCTGCACGATATTGATTTCAGCGAACTGAATGACAGTCCGAGCTTTGATTTTGAATTTACCCTTGTCAATCCTGATAAAACGAAGGCGGCCCATTTCGAAGCAGGGGTGAAACTTAAACCCAAGCAGCTTTTTGCTAAAATTGAGGAACTGAAACAGAAAAACCTGGCCACATTTTCCCAGCGTTTGTTTGAGACCTACCCGGTCCGCACCTATGAAGAAGTGGTGGAGTCAGAGAATGCCTGGAAACACCAGTTGTCAAAAGCCGGGTATAAAATTTATGATGCTTCCAAAGCCCGGCAACACCTGGAACCGGCGCGTTCGGTCATAGACCTGCATATCGAAAAACTTACGGATCACTGGCAGGATATGGATAATTATGAAATGCTCCAGTTGCAACTGAAGAATTTTGAAAAATATTATCACCTCGCCGTGGCCCATCACCAACCTTCCCTGATCGTGATTCACGGCGTGGGAGAGGGTCGTCTCCGCGACGAGGTACATGACCTGCTAAGGCTGAAGAAGGAAGTGAAATCCTTTGTCAACCGGCATCATCCCGCCTATGGGTACGGGGCTACTGAAATATTCTTCCAATACTGATTTTCCTTTCTACCTTTGTACTTGCTACAAGCCAGGCTATCGCCGCTTGTCATCCTGAGCTTGTCGAAGGAGACAAGAGGAGGAAAGTCCGGACAGCGCAGAGCAATGCACCGGTGAAGAGCCGGCCTGTTGAAAGACAGAGAGATAGTGCCACAGAAAATTACCGCCCGATGTAGCTTTTGCGGATGGGGATACCTGAAAGGGGAATTGTCAAAGGGCAAACCCTCCTTCGGGGATTTGCCGAATGGCAAGCCCTCCTTCGCTAAAGCTACGGAGGGCAAGGTTGAAAACGTGGGGTAAGAGCCCACGGCTTATGATGGTGACATCATTCGCGGGTAAACCTTGCATGCTGAAATGCCACGTATAGTACCGGTTGAGAGCGGCTCGCTCAAGTCTGGCTTCGGCCAGGCACGGTACAGGGTAGGCAGATGGAGCCCGGTGCGCAAGTGCCGGGACAGATAAATGATAGGCCGCACATGCAAATGTGTTACAGGATCCGGCTTATGGCTTGTAGCTATTTTTTCAGTTGTCAGCTGTCAGCTGTCAGATGTCAGGGAACAGCCCATCCTTAGTAAGTTGAATATAATATAACAATTGAATCTCGTTTTACGTGATGTTGCTCGTACCTCGTACCTCGTAGCTCGTAACTCGTAACTCGAAGCTGATGTGAAGATCATTTTATATATAAGCACGTACTAAGGTGTATCACCTAAGTAAAAGACCTGCTGCTTCCATCATCCACGCAATACCAAGATGTACTAACAACCCTCCCCAGATGGATCGTGTATTATAAACCACTATCCCTAACAACAAGCCGCCGAAATAAGAACTGATACATTCTCCAAGGGGTTTTCCGAAATGAATACTGCAATAAAAGATGGCGACCGGAAGGATCGCGTCTTTTCCCAGCCATTGAGCAAAACCCAAAATGAGAAATCCACGGAAGAATAGTTCAATGGTCAGAAAATCGGAACCATAAGAGAGTTCAAACAGAACGGCTTGCCAGGCGGATAAATCACTTAAAGCGCCTTGCGGGGCCACCATTTTCAGTTTGGGGTATACCGCCTGGAAATCGGGCTGTGTGGCTGCCAGTGAAATGAGGGGAACCATGATCAATAACATCAGCAGGTACGGACGCCAGTCGGGTATCTTCTTTAAACTGCCCCAGGCGGTGGCTTCATTTATAAACCATTTACGGATGACCAGCAAGGACACGGATACGATGGCCAGGAGGACCGGCCAGTGCACTATTTTATTCCAGAACTGATTGGTGTACGGGTCAGCAGAAAAAACTAAATGAAAATGCAGGGTATACTTCAGGGCGAATAAACTAACGGCAAAAAGAAAGAGTCCGTAAAAAGAAGCAGGGAGTGGGAGCGCCGGTCGGGCGAACTGCCGTTGCAGCCAGACCGGAATGCCAAAAGCAACCATAAAGACCACGGCCCATGCAAGAAGTTTAACCGGGAAAAAACTATTTTTTCCGATCATCCGGTCGAGTTGAAAATAGTAATTCAGAAAGATCAGCAGGGCACAAAAAATACTACTCAGTAATAAAATTTTTTTATCACTGTACAGCAGGTAGTTGCGGATATAATTCAGGATATTTTTCAACATTGCTAAAGTAATTTTTTTTTAGCGCTTTAAACTTTCCTGCGCCATACACTTCCAAATTTTCGTTAAACATTTAAACACCAAAAAGTATAGCCATGAAAACTTTAAACCTTTCTTTTAAATTGTCCGCATTTTTTGCTGCCCTCTTTCTCTTTGCGCTGGTATCCTGTCAGAAAGAAGGAAGCCTCTCTTCCACAGAAACCATTGCTGTTACCGAGGAAGAAGCCGTTACCTATTCCGATGAAAGTACACAGGCAGAAGCCAGTTTTGATGATGTGGAAGATGTCAGTATGCTCGCCGCCGATGAAGAAGGCGAAACCAGTCTGAATGGCCGCGGAACTGAAACAAATCGGTTGTTCCCTTTTGTGGAACTGCGTCTTCGCCTCGGGCCATGTGCTGACATTACCGTTTCACCGAATGACAGCACTTATCCCAAAACCATTACCATTGATTTCGGTCCTGACGGTTGTCTTTGTGCCGATGGAAAATTCCGTCGTGGGGCTATCGTGATCCACCTGACTGCCCCGATCCGTCGCCCGGATGCCGTGATGACAATTACCCTGGATAATTTCTACCTGAACCGGGCTAAGATTGAAGGCACCAAGATCGTTGCCAATCTCAGCGAAAACGGAAATATCAAATTCACCGTACAGGTGGTCGGAGGTAAAGTAACACATCCGAACGGACGTGGTTACAAATACGATGGCATCAAGTATGTAAAACAGATTGAAGGCGGATCCACCCGTCAGTTGCGGGATGATGTGTACAGCCTGGAAGTACGTTCCAAAACTGAATTCAACAACGGACTCACCATTAACCTGAATACCGAATCGCCCCTGATCAAGAAGATGATCTGTCCCTGGATCAGTGACGGTACCCTGAAAATTAAGATCAACAGCCGTATCCTCTTCCTGAACTATGGAGCACCCAGTAACGGGGATTGTGATAACAAAGCCCTGCTGACCTGGAACAACGGCAATAACCATCGCCTGATTACCCTGCCTTAATCTTTATGTATTATTGATGAAAACTCCTCCCGTATTCCGGGAGGAGTTTTATTTTTGTGGCATGCGCTACTTAACCGCCTTTCTGCTTATCCCCTTAATATTTTTCTCCTGTAAATCTGCCGATAGTGATAACCCGGAAGACATTTTACCGGGCAACTGGTTCGTCCTGTATCCGGAAGAGGAACTACAGACCCGTAAGCAAGAGGAAGTATATGCGGCCACCCAGGACTCCCTCACTGACCTGAAATGCCTGAAGCTGATCCGGTTTTCAGAAAAGGGAAAGTTTAACCAGCAAGACAGTATTTCCATCACAGGTACCTGGAATATGAAAGAAGCCAATGTGGTGCAGGTAGCAGGGGGCGGAGAAGGGTTTGACCGGTTTCATACCCGGTTTACCAGTTATAAAGACGGTGTGTTAAAGCTGACTGAACTGGCAGATGCCCGGGGCGAAAAATTAAAACTGGTCTGGCACTTATTACGGATTGAAAAGGGGGGCGCCACCGCCTTGTTTGATAAAGAAAAAAACAAATGGCGGAATAAAGCCGTCAAAGAAGAGTCAGATAATGAAATCAGGGAACGCCTGATTCAAATGCTGGAATATTATGCCGTTTACTTTCAGCTGATCGCTGACAAGTCTTCTTATTTCATGCCTTCCAGGGTGATATTGCCCCTTAAATTTTACCAGCACGGAATCGGGTTAAAAACATTTGATCGGGAGAGTAAATTTGCCCAACTTTTTTATTCCACCGAACAGGCCCAATTTGCCGGTTTTGTACTCAAGGGCGCCATTGAACGGGCCCGTTTTGACTACAAAGACAACAGCAGTTACAGTAAGGAATATGTGAAAATGCTGGAGGAACTGGCGAGAGAAGTGAGGAAACAGTTAGTAGTCGGGAGTTAGGAGTCGGGAGTCGGGAGTTAACAGCCCGTTCTAAGCGGATTGCTCTTGTCACCCTGAGCGTGTCGAAGGGTGAGCAGGAAGAAAGTCGGCAGTCGGCAGTCAACAGCCTCTCCTGAGGAGGTTGAATCTAAAGAAACAATAGAAATCTCGTTTTACGTGATCTGGCTGTTCCCTTCTAGCTTCTAGCTTCTCGAAATCCCCAAATGCTTACTCCAAATGGTATCCCACCAGCGTCGATACCTGCTGCAGTTTCACCACCGGACTACCCATGGCTGCTTTTTCATGACGGTATTTGATGACACCCACACCTGGCATAAAATAAACCTGGTCTTTCCGGAAATTCCGCGCATTTTTTTCAACGAAAAGATAGTTTGTGAATTCGCCGGCCGGGGTGGATAAGGTGGTGGCTATTTTAAGGGAACGACCGATGGCCGCAGCGTCTTCAAAGGCGGTAAGGTAACGCAGGGAATCACCTTCAAACAATCCGTACTCTTTCTTTACATCAATGACACCTGACGTGAACATCCGGTCCTCCATTTTAAAAATGGCTGAATCACTGGCATACATTTTTTCAGGAAGCCCGATATTTAAAGAGGACTCCCACCAGATCAACCCATCATTCAGCGAATGATAAGTACTGGTAAAACGCAGGGTATCATACTGCACCTGTTTAAACACCCCATCTGCAAATATGGAATCTTCATAGATCCAGTAATTATTACTGTTCATGGGCATCAGTCCGCAATAACTCCCGGTACAACTGTATTTGATCACGGAATCGGTACTATAACTGCGGCCAGACGGATTGATTGTCTGTACGGAACATGCGGCTTTAATTTCAGGAACAGTAAGCGCTTCTTTTTTGCACGCAGCCAGGAACAGGATCCCGGCAAACAGGAGGGTAAACGTTTTCTTCAAAGGGTTGTTTTTAAAAGGTACGGGCCGCTAAAGTAATAGCCGGTTTTTATAACTCATAATTTTACTACGTATTTTTTCAGCATCATTTTAGATACCTGACACATAGGTTTGAAAATGAACGCATTGTAAATCAATTCAGTGAAATAAAAAACCCGGAAACATTCCGGGTTTTAAAAAATTCTATCGTAGTTCTACTAGTTGAAGATGGTTCCGAAGAAGCTTTTCATATCATTCCAGGAAGCCGTATCCGCCGCAGCATTATAAGAAATCGGGATCTTGAATTTTACGCCCGTTGCCGTGGCATCCGGATTGCTGAACGCATGTGTGGCGCCATCGTAAACTTTGAAAGTGTACTTCGCCCCTATAGAATCCATTTGTTTCCGGAATTGCGCAACCTGTTCAGCTGGTACAAAAGGATCGGCTCCGCCATGACAAACGAGCACCTGTGCTTTCAGTTTTGATTTATCGGGTGTCACTACCTGCAGACCACCATGGAAACTCACCACACCTACCAGATCTTCACCCAGATTTGCCATATTCAGGACCTGTGTACCACCAAAACAATAACCGATCGCGGCGATCTTACTCGTATCCGCCATTTCATATTTACGGACCACATTCAGGGCTGCATCAAAACGAGACTGCGCCATGAGGGGATTCATATAAAAAGGACCAGCCAGTTTTTCAGCATCGGTGGGATTATCGGCTCTGTTGTTATTGCCATAAAAATCGACGGCCATCGCCAGGTAACCCAGACCGGCCAACTCACGCACCCGGCGCTTGATATAATCATTCATACCCCACCACTCATGCACCACCAGTACCACCGGCCGCTTGCCAGATAGACTGCTGTCCCAGGCTATATAACCATCCATCACCAGGCTGTCTTTTATGCTTTCTGAGGAGTAGGTGAGGGCTTCGGTTTTAATGACGGGTTCTTTCATGGCGGTTTCGTTTTTGTCTTCGGTGTTATTGTTACAGGAAGTACTGATCAGCGCCAGGCTGCTCAGCAGGAGGAAAAAGTAATGCTTCATAATTATTGGTTTGTGTTACTGTGATAAAGTTCGGAAAATATCAGGTATCGGAAAACAATAATGAGGCGTTGTCCCTGCTGTTTAAAATAAAGGCAAACAGCAGCATTTCACCTATATTTGCCCCATGACAATCGAAAAATTACAGGATATGCGGTCCCGCATTGCCGGGATAAGGAGGTTTCTTTGACGTCGCTAACCGACAATATAAGATAGCCGAAGACAAACAACTGTCGCTGAGCCCGGGCTTCTGGGACGACAACAAGCGTGCGACAGAAATTCTCAAAAGCATCAAATTAAACGAGTACTGGGTGAAGCTGTATGAAACAGCGGAGGCCGGGGTGGAAGACTTTGCCGTCTTGTTTGAGTTCTGGAAAGGGGGCGATGCCACCGAGGAGGAAACCAAAGAGGCGTACGAACAGGCCATTGCCTTACTCGATGATGCAGAATTCAAAGCCACCCTTAATGAACCGGAGGATGAACTTCCGGCCGTGTTACAAATCAATTCAGGTGCTGGCGGTACCGAAAGCCAGGACTGGGCCGAAATGCTCGCCCGGATGTACCGCATGTACGGGGAAAAACAGGGCTGGAAAGTCACCGAAATGGACTGGCAATGGGGCGATGGCGCCGGGATCAAAACCTGCACCCTGCAGTTTGAAGGTCCCTTTGCTTACGGATTCCTCAAGGCCGAGAGCGGCGTTCACCGCCTGGTTCGCATTTCACCATTCGACAGCAATGCCCGCCGCCATACATCCTTCGTGAGTGTGTACGTCTACCCAATGGTGGATGATACGATCAATATCGAAATCAACCCGGCGGATGTGAAAATGGAAACTTCCCGAAGCGGGGGCGCGGGCGGACAGAATGTAAACAAAGTGGAGACCAAGGTACAGCTCACCCACATTCCTACGGGGATCGTGGTGGTTTGTCAGCAGGACCGGAGTCAACTGGGCAACCGCGAACTGGCCATGCAAATGCTACGCAGCCGCTTGTATGAAATGGAATTGCAGAAACGGAATGCGCTGAAGGATGCCACCAATGCCAAAAAGAAAAAGATCGAATGGGGCAGCCAGATCCGCAGCTATGTATTCCATCCCTATAAAATGATCAAGGACCACCGTACCGATTACGAAGTGGGCAATGTGCAGCCGGTGATGGACGGTGAACTGGATGGATTTATCAAGGCTTACCTGATGAGTGAGAAGGAAACCGGTGAATAACCGGCCGTGCGTTTCCATAACAAACTATCTACCTTTACTTAATAAATCAGTACTATGAGTTTTGGAACTTTTTCATACCCGATGCCGGTCAATGAACCGGTGCTGAATTACGGACCCGGATCTCCTGAAAAGAAACGATTAAAGGAAGTATTGGCGGAACTTAAAAGCCAGGAGGCCGATGTGCCGATGTATATCGGAAGTAAAGAAGTACGTACGAATAAAAAAGTGGCGATGCATCCGCCCCATGAAAAAGCCCACACCCTCGGTTATTTCCATGCCGGTGAAGAGAAGCATGTGCACCTGGCGATCGAAGCCGCACTGGGTGCCAGAGAAAGCTGGGCCGCCACCAGTTGGGAAAACCGGGCGAATATTTTTTTAAAAGCCGCCGACCTGATCGCAACCAAGTACCGGCCTTACATGAACGGTACAACGATGTTGGGCCAGAGCAAGAATGCTTTCCAGGCCGAGATCGATAGTGCCTGCGAGATCATTGACTTCCTCCGTTTTAATGTACATTATCTCTCTGAAATCTATAAGCAACAACCGATCAGCAGTCCAGGTATGCACAACCGCCTGGAGTATCGTCCGCTGGAAGGATTTGTACTGGCGGTAACGCCTTTTAACTTCACGGCCATTGGTGGAAACCTGCCAACCTCCGCTGCGATGTGTGGCAATGTGGTGGTTTGGAAATGCGCGAATACCCAGGTATTCTCCGCCCAGATGTTTATGCGGATTATGAAGGAAGCCGGTCTGCCGGATGGCGTGATCAACCTGATTTATGTGGACGGACCAACCATCGGACGGGTTTGTTTCAATCACCGTGAATTTGCCGGCGTGCATTTCACAGGTTCTACCGGGGTGTTCAATAATATGTGGGAGACCATTGGTAAAAATATGCCGAACTACCGCAGCTATCCCCGCATCGTGGGAGAAACCGGTGGGAAGGATTTTGTGATGGTGCATAAAAGTGCCGATCCCGATGTGGTGGCTACCGCTTTATTAAGAGGAGCATTTGAATACCAGGGACAAAAATGTTCGGCTGCCTCCAGGGCTTATATTCCTTCCAATATTGCCGAGGAAGTGAAGAAGAAACTGATCGCTGGGGTTAAGAGTTTCAAAATGGGTAAGGTGGAAGACTTTACCAATTTTGTCAATGCCGTGATTGATGAAAAAAGTTTCAACAGCATCAAACGCTATATTGACAACGCGAAGAAAGATCCAAAGGCTGAGATATGGGTTGGTGGAAAATGCGACAGCAAGAACGGATGGTTTATCCAACCCACGGTGATCCAGGCCAAGGATGCGAAGTATGTTACGATGTGCGAAGAGATCTTTGGTCCGGTGCTGACAGTATATGTTTACCCGGCCAACAGTTTTGAAAAGACACTCGAACTCGTGGATAATACATCACCCTATGCATTGACCGGATCCATCATATCCCAGGACCGGGCGGCGGTGGAACTGGCCACGAATAAACTGAGAAATGCGGCGGGTAATTTTTATATCAATGATAAACCGACGGGAGCCGTGGTGGGACAACAACCTTTTGGCGGAGCAAGGGGCAGTGGTACCAATGATAAAGCCGGTTCCATCCTGAATCTCTACCGCTGGCTGAGTCCGCGGACGATCAAGGAAACCTTTAATCCGCCAACGGATTATCGGTATGCATTCCTTGGAGAAGAATAAGTGATTTGTCGGTACGGCGTTGTAACTTGAACTATAAAACCGGATCATGGCTGTAATCATAACATCTGAACAACTGGCGGCGAATATTGCTGTACTGGCCTCTGCGCTCAGTCAGCGACATCCTGATTTTGCGGACGTGGTATTTGTGGGGATCCAGCAGGGCGGGGCTGTCCTGGGCGAACAACTCGTGGCAGAACTGCAACGCATGCACCCCGGCCGTACCATTCCGTACGGACAACTCGATATTACTTTTTACCGGGATGATATCCGGAAGAATATCATCCCTCCCGATAAAATGAATATCCATTTCGGGGTGGAGAATAAAACCGTGATCCTGATCGATGATGTGCTCTTTACCGGCCGCACCATCAAAGCCGCGCTGGATGTATTATTTGATTACGGACGCCCGGCCAAAGTAGAACTCTGTGTGCTGGTGGACAGGAAAGAACACCGTCAGTTTCCCATACAGGCTGATTATGTGGGCACTACCGTGGTTACCGAACGTTCTGATAAAGTAAAACTGGTCAACAACGAGTTTGTCCTGATACCGGGATAAGCGTGGATAATTTTGTAAAAGATAAAACTCATTTACCCTAACTTCGCTTTTTAATGCAACTATCTACGCGACATTTGCTGGGCATTAAAAACCTCACGAAGGAAGATATCTCCCTTATTTTATCCACCGCCGAGCAATTTAAAGAAGTCTTACAACGACCCGTTAAGAAAGTCCCTTCCCTCCGGGATGTGACCATTGTCAATCTGTTTTACGAGAATTCAACCCGGACGCGGTTCTCTTTTGAACTGGCGGAAAAACGGCTGAGTGCGGATACCATCAACTTCGCGGCCAGTTCGTCCTCTGCAGCCAAGGGGGAGACCTTGCTCGATACAGTGAATAATATCCTGTCCATGAAAGTGGATATGGTCGTGATGCGGCACAGTGCCAGTGGTGCCCCTCACTTTTTATCCCAGCATATTCCGGCTGCGATTGTCAATGCCGGCGACGGAATCAACGAACATCCCACCCAGGCCTTACTGGATGCCTTTTCCATTAAAGAAAAGACCGGAGGCCTTGAAGGGCGTAAGGTGGCGATCATCGGTGATATCATGCACAGCAGGGTGGCCCAGAGTAATATTTACCTGTTGAATAAAATGGGCGCAAAAGTAACGGTTTGCGGACCGCCCACCCTGATCCCGAAATATATCCGCGAAGCTTTAGGAGTTGAAGTAAGTTATAACCTGCGTGAAACCCTGGAATGGTGTGATGTGGCCAATGTGCTCCGGATCCAGCTCGAAAGGCAGAACCAGGTGCTTTTCTCCTCATTGCGTGAATACAGTATTGCCTATGGCATCAACCGTCAGCTGCTCGACAGCCTGAATAAAGAAATTGTGATCATGCACCCCGGTCCCATCAACCGTGGCGTGGAACTGGACAGCGATGTGGCCGACAGCAAACAATCCATTATCTTACAGCAGGTGGAGAACGGGGTAGCAGTGCGGATGGCGGTTTTGTATCTGCTCGCAAACAGAAACAACTAAAGAAAGTACGAATTTAGAAGTACGAAGTACAAAAGATTATCGTAAAAGAGATTGAGCTGGTTACTTTAGATTAAACATGCTTAGGAGGTCCTGACAACCGACATCTGACAACCGACAACTAACACCTAACAGCTAACACCTAACAACTATTGCCATGGCCAGAATCTGCCTCTTCCCCGGAACCTTTGATCCCGTAACACTGGGACATGTGGATATTATCAACCGGGCCCTGCCTTTGTTTGATAAGATTGTGGTGGGTATAGGATTGAATTCTGCCAAAGCCCCCATGTTTTCTGCGGATCAGCGGCTGCAGTGGATCAGTGAAATATATAAGGATGAAGAAAGGGTGGTAGGAGCGATGTATGAGGGACTGACCATCGATTACTGCAAACAGATCGGGGCCAATTTTATTCTGCGGGGCATCCGGTACGTATCTGATTTCGAATACGAAAAAACGATTGCCGATGCCAACCGCACACTCGATAAAAGTATTGAGACCATCTTCCTCACTGGTGAACCGAAATACACATCCGTGGCCTCTACCATTGTAAGAGATATCATTCGTAATGGCGGAAATGCCGCCCCTTTTATACCTGAACTGGTCGCCCGTTCGATCAAAACCTTGCAATAAAATGTCAATCTGGTTTAAGAAAGATCTTTGCCTTGAAGATTTCAGCATATTCAGCCAGGAAAAGCAGATGGCCGATCATCTCGGCATCGAATGGACGGAACTCGGCGATAATTTTCTCAAAGCCCGGATGCCGGTGGATCACCGGACCAAACAACCTTATGGTTTATTACATGGGGGAGCTTCCTGTGTACTGGCAGAGACCTTGGGCAGTGTGGGAGCAGCCCTGGTAGTAGATCCGGTAAAATATAATTGCGTAGGGCTCGAGATCAATGCCAATCATGTGCGGAGTGCCCGCGAAGGGTTTGTGACCGGTGTGGCCAGCCCGATCCATATCGGTGCCAGCACCCAGGTATGGGATATTAAAATTTACGATGAGCGGGAGAAACTGATCTGTGTCAGCCGGCTGACGGTGGCGGTGATCCCCCGTCGCTGATCAGGCTTCATCCCGGGCCTGTATCAATACATCGGCTACAGAGGGAAAGCACAATCCCAGGTATTCATCGATTCCCGATGGTTTTACCCATTTTACTTCCAGAATATCTTCTTCGGTTTGCGGAACCAGGGTTTGGCTGCCGCCCACTTTCATTGTATACCAATGCGATTCTTTGAGGATAAACTTTGTCCCTTCGTGATAGGTATGCCAGGTAACACAAAGCGGGTGGAGTAGCTTAACTTTTTTCAACCCGGTTTCTTCCTCCACTTCCCGGACGGCACATTTGTCCAGTTTTTCACCCTTTTCCAGTTTACCCTTTGGCAGGTCCCATTTTGCACGGCGGTAGATCAGCAGCCATTCCCCGTTTTCATTTTCTACCAGACCACCAGCCGCCTGGATCATGACAAATTTTTTAAAAAATGCTTTTTTTAATTCCTCCAGATCGGGATGAAGAAAAACGCCGGCATGTACTTTTTCCTGTTGCATTTCGTGGAGCATGGTCTTCACGGTATGCGTATCCAGTTCGTCAATGAAAACGGCATCATCGTGATGTACGTATGGCTCGATGGTCTCATCCACTGTATCACAGAGGAAGAGGGGCTTGTCATTGAAATAAATTTTTATATACATAGTGCGGGGTTCATTTTATCTTCGCTGCATGACAGATGCAAAAGCGGTAGCCGAAAAACTGCTTCAAGTTAGTGCAGTTAGGTTAAATCCCGAACAACCCTTTACCTGGGCCAGTGGCTGGAAAAGCCCGATCTATTGTGATAACCGGAAAATCCTTTCCTTCCCCTTTATCCGGGACTATATCAAATCCGAAATGTGCAATGTGATTTTCGAGAAATTCCCGGATGCCGAACTGCTGGCCGGGGTGGCCACGGCCGGTATCGCCTGGGGGGCCATGGCGGCCGATCAGCTCAAACTGCCTTATATCTATGTACGTCCAAAACCCAAGGAGCACGGACTGGGTAACCAGATTGAGGGTTTTTATGAAAAGGGACAGAAGACCGTGGTGGTCGAAGACCTGGTGTCTACCGGCAAGAGCAGTCTCCAGGTAGTGGATGTGCTCAAAGCCCAGGGGCTTGAAGTAGTGGGGATGGTGTCCATCTTTACCTATGGCTTTCCGGCTGCAACCGAAGCTTTTGAAGCCGCGTCATTGCCCTATCAGTCCCTGACCGACTATCCCTCCCTGATCGAACTGGCCCTGAAAAAGGGCATCATCAGTCCGGCACAGGAAGAAGTTTTGTTAAAATGGCGGGAGAGTCCGTCCACCTGGACAGGGAATTTGTAAATTAGTACCTATAAACGCTAATTCATAAGTCAGATGAAGAAAATCCTCTTTACCCTTATCGCATTCCTGGGTCTTAGCCTGGTCAGCCAGGCACAGACCAAACCGGTGCTGACCGCTACCATTAAAACACCCAATGCTCTTTGTCAGCAATGCAAAGAGCGTATTGAAGCCTATCTCAAAAGGTATGATGGGGTACTGGAGACCAATGTCAACTTCCGCAAAGGTGAAACCAGGGTAAAATATGTGACCGACCGGACCGATATTGAACAGATCAAAACGGCGATTGCGAACTGTGGCTATGATGCCGATGATGTACCCGCCGCCGAAGATGCCTATGACAGGCTTCCCAAGACCTGTAAAAAGTTTGCAGACGGGGGCGGGCATCCGAAGCCGAAGGCACCACCGGTACAGTAGTCGGGAGTCGGGAGTTAGTAGTCGGGAGCCTGCCTGCCGGTAGTGTATTACTTCACAATTTCGGTAACAGATTTGCAATTTTTTTTAGTTTATCTAA
>CAZLRY010000003.1:0-31692 GCA_964561675.1 uncultured Chitinophaga sp. | reverse complement strand
CTCAGCAGCAATGAATTTATCCTGAACGTGAAAGAAGACCGGCATCCGATCAGTCTTTATTACAAGGCCGGAGTTCCGATCACGATCAGTACCGATGACGCGGGTATCCTGCGTACCAGTATCACCCAGCAATATGTATTATTGGCTAAACGCTATCCCTTCCTTTCCTACAAAGCCATCAAAGAAATGGTGTACAACAGTATCCGGTATAGCTTTATCGGCGATGAAAAAGTGAAAAAAGTACTGATTAAAACCCTGGATTTTCGGTTTGCTGATTTTGAAAAATCATTCAGTAAATAGTTGCCTGGTTCAGGGACAGCATTTTTACTGTTTCACTTTCTTCAACATGCCCGGAGAATTTTCATACAGTCCCTGCTCCCGTAAAGGCAGGTTCCCGATTTTCTCAAAACTGAACGTCTGATTCGCTTCCGGTGCTCCGTCATAATATGCCTGCCTGCGGATTACCAAGGCTTCCCCATTAGCGGTACTGCCAAAGGATGACAGACTAAGATTGGTTCCTGAATTTTTGTTCTGGATCACCCAACCGGGTGATGCTCCCTGATTGGCTGTTATATAATACAGTCTCCAACGGACATTATCCTGCGCCGCATAATCCCATTGAATGACAGGTGTGCCATCGGCAGTACCCTGACCGGCCGCATTGATATACCTTCCGCTATGTACCGCACTGATCAGGTAAATACCATCTGCAACCTTCTTTACATAAAACTTATGATTGCCCTGATCCACATAATCCCACTGTACCAGCCGGGCTCCATTGTCCTTGCTGATTCCTTCAATAGCGAGGTATTTACCGGTCTGGTTCACTTTAATTTTATACATCCCTTCTTCCAGTTGCTGATCGATCATTTTTGTAACAATACCGGTTGACTGCTGATTTTTAAACTTTACCTGTTGCTCTTCTTTCCGTATCAGGTAATCCCTGAACTCTACCCGGGGAAGAGAGGCGTTATAAAAATAGCTGTTGTTAATGCCTGTAATATCCAGGTCACTTAAACGGGATCCGCCGAGGCTGCAGTCGGTAACCGTATTCCCGTTTTTACAACGGATGGTCCGGTCACCGGCTTTACTGGCAAATGCCCCTCCCGAATAATGCATCACCGAACTATAATCATAGGCGGTACCGGTAACACCCGGTTCTATTTGAAAATTAAACCGGAATTCCGGGTCAGCCTTTGTGGTATCCACCACAACATACTGATCGCGGTCATGGCGGCTTTGTTCGTGATAGAATCCAAAACTATGCATCAGTTCATGCAGATAGGTACGCACACCGGAAAGTGCCGTAATCCAGACTATCTGTTCTCCGCCCACACGGCCGATGGGTGATAAGCCGCCATACGTGGTGTCCGGCGAAAATTTTAAAGTGATAAAATGTTGTTGATTGGTGCGGGCCACCAGCCGCAAATTCGTCAGGCTGTTAAAAATTCCGATGGCTTCCAATGCCTGTTTTCGCATATTCACGCCATCCCTGTTCATCCGGTTGGTAAGGCTTTCATCAATTTGAATGGCAATCTCTCCCTTGGGCCAGATATAATAATCATGATTATTGGTCTGGTAAAGCATGGTCTTCTGCAGGGTATTGCCGGCAATAATGTCCCCGTTGAGCACATAATCGGTGCCTACCTGTTTTACATAATAACTTTTAGTTTCATTGCTGAAAGGCAGACGGAAAGATTGTTGTACAAACCCTGACTGACCAGCCAGGGAAATCTGTACCAATAAGATAATTACAGAAAAAATAAGTCGCTTCATATGTAGATTTTTAATGCGCTGATTAATTTATTCCCGCTTTCCGCTTGCGTAATTTCAGTCCGTTTCCCTCCCCCTGACCAGTTTCATTTTTTTTGAAATCCAACACCATGTCCGGTATACTGACATCATCCGTCAGCATCAGGTAGGCCCCGTTTTGCGGGGTGGCTGTTGCCGCGTTCCAATGTTGCATGATCACTTTCATTCCATTTTGAACGCACCGCATCACATATCCCTTCCCGTTCTGATGGGGCAGGATCAGCCATTTCTGATTGTCCTGATTCAACCAGTCCCATTGCAGCAGTTTGGCTCCCCGTACCGGAGTTGCCCCATCCGTGCTTATAAAAAGCCCGCTATGGACAGCTTTAAGGGTATACTGATTATTACCCAAGCTTTTCAGGATGAACCTGAAATGAGATTTATATTCATTGTCCCACTGGATCACCCCGGCGCCATTATTCGTGGCAGCACCTGCCACAGCGATATACTTCCCGGTTTGATTCACTTTAATAAAATACTCTCCGTTTGAAAGTGATTGTGCGGATAGCCTGCCTGACAGGAATAAGGTGAAAACAAACAGCGTGAACTTATTCATGGTAAAAGAATTTTCCTTCTGTAACTTTTAAAGTATCACCGGCATTTCCGGCCAGCTCCCCTTCAAAGGTGGCTTCCAGTTCGACCGGATTTTTCGTGGCTTTGGTAATCGTTACCCGCATCCGGAATCCCAGCACATTTCCATATAAATAATGTTCCTCACTCAGATTGCCCATCTGTACCACATTATTATCCTTATTTCCACTTTCAAAAGTGAAGGTTCCCGGCCCTTTGACATTATAGAGATTGATATTGAATGCCTGTTCATGCTTATCCTTGGGACCCCTGGTTCCCCCGATAAGAATAGCCTGGTTGTACCCTTTGGGGTAAACAATACCGGTGAGCTCATGATCTGCTATCCAGTCCTGGCCATTTATTTTCATGCGCAGGTAATTGGCTGATGATGTCGGTGTGGTTCCGGTATCCGTTTCCTTTACTGCATTGGACTGTTTGTTTTTACAGGCAGTAAAAGCAAGCAGTAAGAATAGCAGTATAGCTGGTGTTTTGCTGAATTTCATAATTTACTTTTTAAATACGCTGGTAAACTAATACGAGCTTTTTTACTTTTATCCCGACCCCTTTATTCTCCGCTTCTGTATAAATATGGGTCAGGGTGACTGTATTCCCGCTGAACGTTAGGGTATAACGTGTCCCGCCCGGATTGGCCTCTGTTTCTTTTACAGACACGAGGGTCAGGGTATTTCCTGTTTGTTTCCAGGTGGCTTTACTCATAGCATTGATGGTCTCGCAGCCCTTTGAAGACTGACTGTAGTGGGTGCCGTCTGCCTTAAATATGAATTGCATATCCCTGGCACAGGGAAAGCCTGCTAAAACTGCTTTGTGCAGGTCTTCCTTTTTGCCATCCTGGTATTCGAGGGTGGAAGAAATACGTTTCCAGGTACCGGTAATATTCTGGCCTGCAACAGGAGCCGTGATCAACAGGAGAAAGACGGATACAATGATTAGCCGCATATGATCTGTATTTTTATTTTAAGTTGAATTTTTCCATAATCCCCTTTCTCTTTTCGGGAAAGCCCACGATCCCGAATCGTTCATGGAGATCATGCATTCGTTTGGCTATTTCAGGATCGTCCTGGGTTACATTTTTCTTCCGCATATCAGGGATCACCTGGTGAAATAATTCCTCCAGGTAATCTTCAAAATTCTGGTTGAAATACATATCGATCCCACGGAAGGACTGATCGGTCTTATTAAAAAACGTATGTATTTTCCCGTGAGGCCGGAAATGCCAGCCACCGGCCGGGATATCATAAAACTGGTCTTCCACCATTACGGTAGCCGTTCCTTCCAGCACATACATCAGCTCATCCAGTTCTTTATGATAATGCGGGGCCGGTCCCATTTTCTTTGCGGCTACGGCTAACTCCACACAGGAAAACTGTTTATTGGTCTGATGACTGTGGATCAGGGTCCGGATATCGAGTCCGCCCGGACCGGGTTGTAAGGGTGCTGTGGGCGGAATGTAAAACGGATCGGGGCCAGTCTGATCGGCTGTAATGATGCCGTTAGCGGCTGCACAGGAGGGCATGCCGAGGAGACTGAGACCGGCCATTCCGGTCAGTAACTGCTGTATAGCCGTACGTCGGCTGTTGGTAGTCATTTGTTTCAATGTATTTCGTTGAGGATTCAAAAATATTGTCGAAGCCATGGGATAAAGTGGTAAAAAAAAGACATTCTATTTTTTACTCCAGCCCTGGGGCCATTTACAAAACTTGTCGAGACTATAGGTTTTTACCTCCCAGCGGAGATAATACACCGGCGCATAACTGAGATAATCCTTCCGGTTCTGCACTTCGTTAACTGTATAGTACTTCCAGTTAGTCCAGTCAAAAAAGAAATACTTGCGGTAATAGATCGCCGTTGCCGCCACCTGGTAATCCACATACACGGTCTGGTCGATCGTTGTCCATGGAATCGCATTGGCCCCGACGAACAAGGTATCCAATGACCGCAATCCTCCGCCCGCCGTATTATCGGTAAACACGCCATCCTTAAAATAATACGTGATATCCCGCCAGGCCTGGCTATAGGGTGTATAGGTTGCCTGTGGGTAATAAACGGTGCTGAAGGGGCTATTGCCGTATGGTTTCTGCCCGGCTTTTCCACCCGCATACACCGGATCATTCAGTTTGCGGTATAAATTGGTACTGGTAGAAACAGGTGCATAGGTCCAGGGATTGGGCACGCTGTAGGTTACTGCGTTTTTTGCATCCGTCATGATATTCCGGGTGGTGCCCATCGCTGCTGATTTCACCTGGGCGGGCCAGCCGGTGGCCAGGCTGTCAATAGATTGGGGTGCCTGTATCACCGCAGCACTGTCTGTAAATTCCGTACCGGCAGGAATCAACGAAACAATAAAGTATTTTTTTTCGGCATTAGTATCGTGGTCCAGATCGAACAGCACAAACTGTCCGGTCAGCGAAGCGGCTCCTGGCTGGTGCTGACAGATAAAATTGGGATGCTGGGCCGTGGTATTGCCGCCGCCAGGATTGGGATTCGTCGGATTTGTTTTCGTGCAGGCCGTCATGAAGAGACCCATAAGCAGCAGGGTCGCGATGGAGGGTAAGGAGTTTTGTTTCATAAATGGTTGAATGGTAAAAATCATGGTACAAACCTAACCGTCAGGAGAAGGACAGGAAAGGCCGGATCGACGAACGACCGGAATAATCGCTGAACAACCAGTCTGGATTTTCCGGGCTATATTTGGTCAACCATTGAACGAGGAACCCATTACCCGGATGAAGCAGTCTATTACCTGTCTTGTGGTGGACGACGATGAAATTGACCGTCTGACCACCGTTTCCTATCTCAAAGACTATCCCTTTATAGAAATACTGGGCGTATTTGAAGAGCCCTTCAGTGCCCTGGCTGCTGCGGAGGAAAAAAAACCGGGTGTCCTCTTTCTCGATATTGATATGCCCGGCATGAGCGGGCTGGAGCTCCGGAAAAAGCTGCTGCATGTTCCGGCCTGTGTGTTCATTACTTCCTATCCGGATTATGCGGTGGAGGGATTTGAATTGGCTGCCCTTGATTTTCTCGTAAAACCCTTTTCCGGTGATCGTTTTGAAAAAATGATGAACCGGTTGCAGCAGCATGCGGCCATCCGGCAAAAAGCAGCTTTACTGGAACACACATTGGGGGGAGATACGGTTTTTATTAAAGACGGACATGAGCAGGTGAAGCTGCAGTTGCACGAGATCCTTTACCTGGAAGCGTTGAAGGATTATACGGGTATTGTGACGGCACAAAAAAAATACGCGGTATTATCCCCGCTGGGCACACTGATCCGTGAAAAGGGTTTTGAAAGTTTTATCCGTATTCACAGAAGCTACGCCGTGCAGAAAAACTATGTCCGTAAACTCAGTGCTACTGAAGTACTGGTGAACGATATCCCCCTTCCGGTAGGCAGGACCTATAAAGATGAATTGAAAGGAATTATCCCCGGTATATGATAAAAAAACTATTGCTCTGTTTTTTACTGACGTGGCATTTGCCAGTAGTGGCGCAGAAAATCTATAAAGAAATCGACTCCATGCAGGGTGTATTGACAAAACTCCCCGCCAGCCAGCTCAGGGAAAAATCCACCCTGCTCGAAAAAACCGGGTTGCTCTACCTGAACACCAATGACTATACCAATGCCACTTTGTGCTTTACGCAGTCTTTATCGCTGGCCGACCGGCTCAACGACAGTGTCCTCATGGCCAATTGTTACCGGAATATGGGGGTGGTGAATTTTTACCAGCAGAATTATGAAAAAGGAGAAAACTATTTCCAAAAAGCCCTGGCGATATATGTAATAAAAGGCAATACAGAACAGCAGGCGATCCTTTTAAAGAACCTGGGCGACATCTACCTTCAGAACAGTGATTCAGCCAATGCGAATAAAAATTATAATCAGGCCCTGGTATTATTTAAAAAAATCAATGATAAAAGAGGGGAGGCCGTGGTTTACTCCAATCAGTCCATCCTTTGCGGCAGCAATTACCAGCAGAAAATAGAACTGGCTCTGCAGGCAAAGAAATTATTTGATGAATATCCGACCGCGAATGTGATCCCGGTTACTAACCTGGGTAATATCGGGGTGGCCTATCTCGATCTCGCCCGGTATGATACGCTCCGGCAAACAAAACCTTCAGCGATCATCCCCGCTGACAGAACTACCTTATTAAAGATGGCAGAAGAGTACCTTCTCCTGGCAATCAGCAATGCAAAAAAATCCGGCGACACTGAGAATGCCGGGTATTTTACCGGGGTGCTGGCCGAATTGCAGGAACAAAAGGGCGATTATAAAAACGCCTATCTCAATTTCAGGATTTACCAGAATACGATGGATTCTATTTTTTCCCAGCAGAATAAAAATACCATTGCCTCCCTGGAAAATCAGCGGGAAATTGACCTGAAAAACAAAACCATTGAGAATAACGAACTGCAGATCCGGAATCAACGGAATAACATGCTGTTCCTTGCCGCGGGCCTGCTGTTACTGACCGTCATTGGGGTCTTATTATACCGGCAAAGCCGCATTCAGAAGAAAACTAATATCGCCTTATCGCAACTGAACCAGGAACTGGATGAAGCCAATAAAGTGAAGGCCCGGTTCTTTGGCATACTAAGTCATGACCTGCGCAGCCCGGTGGCCAATCTCATCAACTTCCTGCAAATACAGAAAAGACAACCCGGCCTTTTGACGGAGGAACAAAAAACAGATAGGGAACAAAAGATCAGCCGTTCTGCAGAAAACCTGCTGGAGATCATGGAAGGGATGTTACTCTGGAGCAAGGGGCAGATGGAACACTTCACACCCACAATTTCCGCTGTTCCGGCACATCAGCTTTTTGATTATATCAGTAAGTATTATGCAGGTGTCCAGCAAGTACAGCTTCATTTTGAGGCAGCACAGGAACTGGTGATACAGACCGATGAGAACTACCTCCAGACCATCATGCAAAACCTGACTGCTAATGCGGTGAAAGCCCTGCAGCAATACCCGGCAGCCACTATCTGGTGGAAGGCCTGGAAGGAAAACGACAAAACATTTCTTTCGATAACTGATAATGGCCCGGGCATTCGTCCGGAACAGGCAAAAGCCTTGTTTGAAGATACTGGTGTCAGCGGCAGCCGGCATGGACTTGGTTTGCATATAGTCCGGGATCTTTCCAAAGCCATACAATGTACTATCAGTGTACAAACTGGTGATGAGGGGAAAGGAACCCGCTTTATACTCTCTTTATCTTAATCACAGCAGAGTCCGGTTGGTAATATCCCCGGTTTTTGATAGCTTACTCACTACAACTGTCCGTTATGAATAAAGTCCTATTCCGTTCAGGCCTACTTGTGGGTCTGATTACATTTCTTTTTCTCCATCCTGCCTATAGCCAGGCCGATCAAGCAGAAGCCGCAATCCGGAAAATTATGGAGGAAGCGCCGGTGACCGGCTTGTCGGTAGCCGTTGTTAAAAACAACCGGATCGTTTATACACAAGCATTCGGGGTAAAAGACCGGGAAACAAATACCCCGCTGACTACAGACTGCCTGTTCCGGATCGCCTCCATTTCCAAATCCTTTTCGGCTACTTCCATCATGCAGCTGGTGGAAAAGAAAAAGCTCAGCCTGGATGATGATGTGAGCGACCTGATGGGGTTCAAAATCCGGAACCCGAAATTTCCTGAAACGGTGATCACGCTGCGCTTGCTTTTATCCCATCTTTCCTCGATCAATGACAGTCAGGGTTATTTTACCCTGGATGCTATTAACCCTGAAAAGAACAAGGATTGGGCGAAATGTTATAATAATTATGAACCCGGGAAAGGATATCAGTATTGTAATCTGAATTTTAATATGGTGGGTACGATCATCGAAAAATACTCGGGAGAACGTTTTGACCAGTATGTAAAACACCATATCCTGGATCCGCTCGGCTTGTATGGCGGGTATTGTGTGGACTCACTGGACAAATCCCGGTTTGCTTCCCTCTATGAATACAATGGGGACTCGATGCGGTTCTTCCCATCTCCCAATGCTTATAATCCCCGCAGTGCAGAAATTGCAGCTTATACGATGGGCTACAGCACCCCCATTTTTTCTCCCACTGGCGGAATGAAAATATCCGCACCGGACCTCGCCCGTTATATGATGATGCATATGAATCTGGGCAAATACAAGGGGAAAAGAATCATATCGAAAAAAAGTGCCCGGGCCATGCAAACTCCTTATTCCGAAAAAGAGGGTTATGGATTCGCCATCATGAATTCAACAAAACTCATCCCTGGCAAACACATGACGGGTCATACCGGCTCCGCTTACGGACTCTACAGTGCCATGTTCTTTAACCCCAACGAAAAATTCGGCATAGTGGTCATCAGCAATGGATGCGATATTAAGTACAGTGAGGGGTTTAATACGGTGATACGGAAAGTGGTGAATGTGCTGTACGAGAGCCTGATCGCAAAATAAGGGTGAGTAGTGAGTAGTGAATAGTGAGCAAACACTCACCACTCACTACTCACCACTCACCACTCACCACTCACCGCTCACCGCAGTTGAACCTAAATGAACTACCTTTGTTTATCAAACAAAAACATCATGAGTACCCCCAATAAAGTCTGGTTCATCACCGGTTGTTCCACCGGGTTTGGTCGTGAATTGGCTAAAGAAGCCCTCTCCAAAGGATATAATGTAGTAGTGACTGCCCGGAAACCTGAACAGGTAGCAGATATTGTAGCCGCTTATCCCGATACGGCATTGTCGCTGACATTGGATGTAACCGTTCCCCAACAGATAAATGATGCCGTAAAGACCGCTATTGACCGCTTTGGCCGCATCGATGTGTTAGTAAACAACGCGGGAATCGGGTATTTTGGCGCCATTGAAGAAAGTGAAGAAGAAGAAGTGCGCCGCATGTTTGAAATTAATTTCTTCGGCCTTGCACACATGACCAATGCGGTACTGCCTCACATGCGCCAGCAACGCAGTGGACATATTTTAAATGTAGCGTCTATCGGCGGACTGCGCTCCTTCCCGGCTGTTGGCTTCTACAATGCCACCAAGTATGCCGTTGACGGTTTAAGCGAAGCACTCATGAAAGAAGTAGCCCCATTAGGTATTAAAGTAACGGTGATTTGTCCGAGTGGTTTCCGTACCGACTGGGCCGGACGTTCTGCCAATAATACTAAAATTAAGATTGAGGATTACGCAACGACAGCGGGTAAAAACATGAGTGATCTCCGTGGATATAGCGGCAATCAGCCCGGCGACCCGGTAAAAGCAGCCAGGGCCATGATCCAGGTAACCGAAACCGAAAACCCTCCGCTTCGTTTACTATTAGGAGCCGCCGCCCTGAAAGGCGCAAGACTCAAACTGGAAGAACTGAGAAAGGATTTTGAGGACTGGGCGGAGGTGAGTGAGGGTGCAGATTTTAAAAATTAACGGGGAACCCGGTTTTTAGGAAAGATTCTTAACTTCAAGGGATATACTTGCTACATGAAGTCTTTCCTGACCGGTATTACTGTTTTTGGTTTAATTGCTGTTATGGGAGCCCTCTCCTGCCTTCACCAGCAGGAAGGTGCGGATAACATGCCTGCCACCGTCAGCTATAATTTTCATATACGTCCTATACTATCCGATAAATGCTTTAAATGTCATGGACCGGATCCCGTTAAGCGAAAGGCCTCCCTCCGGCTGGATATTGCCGATAGTGCCTATGCCCCGCTCAAAGAAACAAAAGGAGCCTATGCCATAATACCTGGCAAACCCGAAGCATCAGAACTTTATTTACGGGTCATTTCCACAGATACCGCCTATATGATGCCTTCCCCCGAAGAGCACCTGGGCGCACTTACTCCCTATGAAACAGCCCTGATAAAAAAGTGGATTAAGCAAGGCGCGAAATATGAAACCCATTGGGCCTTTATTCCTCCCGTAAAAGCCCCCCTTCCTGCAATTAAGAATAAGGACAAAGCCCGCAACGAAATAGATTATTTTATCCTGAGTAAACTGGAAGAAAAAGGCCTGGACCCTTCGGAAGAAGCCGATAAAGAACGCTTATTGAAGCGGGTGTCAATGGATATAACCGGATTACCTCCCACCGCAGCGATGATGGACCGTATTGTGAAAGAACCGTCCTCCGCTACTTACGAAAAACTGGTGGATGAATTACTCAATACCCCGCAGTATGGAGAAAAAATGGCCATCCACTGGCTGGATGTAGCGAGGTATGCAGACAGTTATGGTTACCAGGATGATAATATAAGAACCCAATGGCCCTGGCGTGATTGGGTCATCCACGCCTTCAATAAAAATTTACCCTATGACCAGTTTCTGACCTGGCAGATCGCCGGGGATATGCTGCCCGATGCCGGAAAAGAACAGATACTGGCTACCGGTTTTTTCCGAAATCATAAATACACGGAAGAAGGTGGCGTGATCCCGGAAGAATACCGGATAGAATACCTGATAGACAAAACCAAAACCTTTGGCAAAGGAATACAGGGAATTACCATTGAATGTGCCCAATGCCACGATCATAAATACGACCCGTTTAAACAAACCGATTATTTTTCCCTGATGGCTTTCTTTAATAATACAAAAGAGAAAGGGTTTGAGGGAGATGTCTCTGTTTCTAAACCGGCAAAATTTCCTGTGCTGCCGATCAACGATAGTGATGTACAGAAAGTGTTGTCTTTTATCAATAAAAAAGATACCGGTATTGTAACGGTTTCGGTCATGGCAGAAGACACTTTGCGGAAAACGTATCGCCTGAACCGTGGTGTATATGATCAGCCCGCTGAAGAAGTAACCGCTTCCGCCATCCCTGCCGTTATGAAATTTGATTCCACCAAATATCCGCGCAACCGGCTTGGATTGGCTAAATGGACAACGGATCAACAAAACCCGTTGACTGCAAGGGTATTTGTCAACCAGGTATGGCAGGAGATATTCGGCAGAGGCATTGTGAAAACCACGGGTGATTTTGGCATGCAGGGTGAACTCCCCTCCCACCCCGAATTGCTCGACTGGCTGGCGGTGGATTTTATGGAGCATGGGTGGAATATCAAACGACTGATTAAACAACTGGTGATGTCGGCTACCTATCGCCAGTCCGCCAGGACCACGACTGAAAAACAAAAAAAGGACCCTGAGAATATTTATTTATCAAGAGGACCGAGAAACCGTTTGCCCGCAGAACTCGTTCGTGACCTGGTGTTATCCAGCAGTGGTCTGCTGGTGAAAACAATCGGCGGTCCCAGTGTAAAACCCTATCAACCCAAAGGGCTGTGGGAAGGGGCCACTTCCGGAAGAGGTGTGCTGGCTACTTACAAACAGGATAAAGGGGAGGATCTTTACCGAAGAGGGATGTACACTTTTATCAAATTGACCGTACCTCCACCGGGTATGATTTTATTTGATGCGAGTAACCGCGATCAGTGTGAAGTAAAACGCTCCAAAACCAATACGCCCTTACAGGCCCTGATCATGATGAATGATCCGACCATCCTGGAAGCGTCGCGGGTATTGGCCCAGCGTTTAATGGCAGAACCGGGCGCTCCCGAAGAAAAAATTCAACAGGCCTTTCGCTTAATCATTTGCCGTAAAGCACTCAAGGAAGAATCAAAAATTCTGATTGCCTATTTCAACGAACAACTGGACCTGTTCCGGCAAAATAAACTGGATGCGGCTGCCACCCTGAAAGTCGGTGAATATCCGCCTGCCAACGTAAAAGATAAACCGGTCCTGGCCGCCCTCATGAAAACCATCAATACCATTTATAACCTGGAAGAAGCCATTACAAAAACCTGAACATGCAGAAAGAGTATCTTGAACACCGGCTCAATATGAACCGCCGCAAGTTTTTATCCAGGCTCAGTCTCGGCGTGGGCAGTGCGGCATTGGGTTCTTTATTAATTCCGGACCTTTTCGGCAGTGGTACTGAAGAAGAAATGCTGATGACCGGGCTTCCTCATTTTGCACCCAAGGCCAAGCGGATTATTTATCTTTTTCAAAATGGCGCGCCTTCACAGCTAGATCTGTTTGATTACAAGCCCCGCTTACAGGAAATGTTCGGGCAGGACCTGCCTGCCTCGATACGTATGGGACAACGCCTGACAGGTATGACCGCTGACCAGGCAAAATTCCCGCTGGCCGGTTCGGTTTTTAATTTTAAACAACACGGACAAGCGGGTGCCTGGTTCAGTGAGCTGCTGCCTCATACCGCCTCAATAGCCGATGATATTTGTGTAGTCAGAACCCTGTTCACTGAAGCCATCAATCATGACCCGGCACTGACCTTTTTTCAAACCGGCGCACAGGTAGGCAACCGGCCCAGTATGGGATCCTGGCTGAGTTATGGACTGGGCAGTGAGAACAAAAACCTGCCTGCCTTTTGTGTATTACTCTCCAAGGGAAGAGGAAATGGCCAGGGCGTCTATTCAAAATTATGGACTAATGGATTCCTGGATTCCATCCACCAGGGCGTTCAGTTCAGCAGTGGTGAACATCCGGTATTATACTTAAATGACCCGGAAAGTGTTTCCAAAGAAGACCGCCGGAAAATGCTGGATAAATTAGGAGAACTGAATGAAGTCGCTTACAAGGAATTCGGAGATCCTGAAATCAATACCAAGATTCAGCAATATGAAATGGCTTACCGCATGCAGACAGCGGTACCGGAGATCACGGATATGAGCAAGGAACCGGAAAGCATAATAAAATTATACGGACCGGAATGTTTAGTACCCGGTACTTATGCGGCCAATTGCCTGCTCGCCCGTAAGCTCTCCGAAAACGGTGTACGCTTTATCCAGCTCTATCACCAGGGCTGGGACGGACATAATAACTTGCCCGGTGAGATCCGCGGCCAATGCATGGATACCGACCAGGCCAGTGCCGCATTAATCACGGATCTTAAACAACGCGGATTACTGGACGAAACGCTGGTAATCTGGGGTGGAGAATTTGGCAGAACCAATTATTGCCAGGGACCTCTTTCAAAAGAAAATTATGGCAGGGACCATCACCCCCGCTGCTTCTCCATCTGGATGGCGGGTGGCGGTGTTAAGCCGGGTGTATATGGTGAAACCGATGAGTTTGGCTATAATATCGCTAAGGACCCCGTTCATGTACACGATTTTCACGCGACCATTTTACACCTGATGGGAATGAATCATGAACAACTGACCTATAAGCACCTTGGCAGAAGATACCGGCTCACCGATGTTTCGGGCAAGCTGGTCAACGGACTGATTGCATAAACAGCCAATTTACCTGACGTACATCTTTATTATGAATCGTAGTCATTTTATCAAGCAATCAACTCTTCTAGCCACAGGACTTGCCTGTAACCCCTCATGGCTGTTTTCAAAAGAAGGTGAAGACATTATTCTGGGTCATAATAATAAACGTTACCGGATCGATACCAAATGGGGGGAATTGGACCGGAACCGTTATCCCGTTAAAGACTGTCACGAAATGGTGCAGGACAGCAAGGGAAGAATCATTTTACTGACCAATGAAACAAAGAACAATATTATCATTTATGATAAAAAGGGGAAACTGATCAGCAGCTGGGGACATGAATACCCGGGCGGGCACGGACTGACCCTGTTCGATGAAAACGGGGAAGAAGTGCTGTTTATCTGTGATAACAACCGGCACCAGGTGATTAAAACCACACTGGATGGCCGCGTATTACTTACCCTGAACTATCCGAAGGAAACCGGCGAATATAGTAAAGAAGAAGAATATATTCCTACGGAAACTACTATTGCCCCCAATGGAGATATTTATGTTGCAGATGGCTATGGCAAGGACTTTATTATTCAATACAATTATAAAGGAGAATATATCCGGCACTGGGGTGGCCGGGGTTCATCAGAAAAGCATTTGAAAAACGCACACGGAATCTGTTATGACAACCGGGATAAAAACAACCCGGTACTGATGGTGACTTCGAGGGAAGAGCAGGCTTTCAAACGTTATACAACAGATGGCCGGTATATGGATACCATTCCCGTTCCGGGCGCCTGGGTTTGCCGGCCCGTGATTCATGGTGATTATTTATATGCGGCCGTACTGCAAAGCAATAGCCGCTTATGGCAGCAATCCGGTTTTATTACTATACTGGACAAAACCAATAAGGTTATATCCAACCTGTCAGGCAGCACACCGGCTTACAACGGGACGATGGCCGATGAAATGTACCAGACAATAAAGGTCTTTCAATACCCGCACGATGTATGCATTGATGATGAAGAGAACCTGTATGTGGCTCAATGGAATTCGGGGCAGGCATATCCTTATAAATTAAAGCCGGTTCTATGAGGAATTACCTGATGATTTTATTATTAGTCTGCAGTTTCCGGCCTGTGTATAGCCAGGAACTATTTCAGCTGGCCCCTCCATTACTGAAATACCCATCCGTGTTCTTTGAAAATAAAACGGTAGCCGAAATAAAGTTTGCGCAGGAAGGCAGCTCCGTCCATTATACCCTGAATGGCCAGGAACCAACTCAAAATGATCCTGTTTATAACGGCCCGGTCACCATTACGCAAAATCTGACCATACTGAAAGCAAAAGCCTTTGGTGCCGCTTTTCTGCCATCAGAAACAGCCGTTGCAACCTTTATCAAAAATGGCAAACGGATTAAATCACTGAAGTATACATTGCCCCATGCTTCTTACCCCGGAAATGGCGAACAAACCCTGATTGATAACCTGGGCGGAGTGGCGAAGACCAACAGTAAAAACTGGATGGGATATCAATGTGATACGGTTTCCATCACGGTTGATCTGGGTAAAAGACAAAAAGTAAACAGTGTACTGCTTCATTTTTTACAAAGCGAAAGCGCCTGGATTTTCCTGCCCGAAATAATCCGGATAGAGGGCGATAACCGGAAGGGAACCGGTCTTCAACTCATAGGAACAGCACAACTGAAGGCAGACAAAGAAACAACCGGCACCCATTGCCGCTACCGGCAGATTAAAGCAATCCCCAAAATAAAGACCCGTCAATTATATATCACCCTGTTGGTCCCGAAAGAAATGCCCGCATGGCATGCCGCAAAAGGGCAACATGCCTGGATATTTATTGATGAATTAAAGATTTATTAAGTATGCAACGCACCAGGAACCTGCTTTTTAATATTTGCTTTGCCCTCAACTGCCTGCTGGTATTCCTGTTGTTGTTTGAAAGCCGGCTGGCCATTCCAGCCTGGCTGCAGGTAGCCGGCCGTATGCATACCATGCTCCTGCATTTTCCGCTGGTACTGCTGATCCTCTATATTACCTGGATGCTCTTCATGGGAAACCGTAGTCATGAAAATGAATTTACCAGGCATATCAGTGAATTCCTGCTATTATTCTCCGCTTTGACAGCCGCCATCAGCGCACTCATGGGTTTATTTCTTTCCACAGAAGAAGGATTTGATACCCCCTTGGTGAATTGGCATAAATGGGGAGGAACGGCCCTGTCATTACTCTCCATACTATGGTTTACTTACCGGGAAAAAATAAACCGCGTACGCGGATTCAGGATTTCAATTTCACTTGCCTGCCTGCTGATTTTAGTATTAACAGGCCACCAGGGCGCCACCATTACCCATGGTGAAAACTATTTGCTGGCCCCGGTAAGTCCGGAGAAAAGAGCGAAGGTGGTGCTGATGGAAGAAGCAGAAGTCTATAAGGATATGGTCCGGCCGGTACTGGAGTCAAAATGTATGAGTTGCCATAACGCACAAAAAGCAAAAGGCCATTTATCCATGGAAACTGAAACGCTATTGGTAAAAGGAGGAAAGAACGGGAAACTCTGGGATACCACGGCTGCAGGTTTTGGCTTGTTGCTGAACCGGGTGCATTTAGATCCCGATGATAAAAAGCATATGCCTCCAAAAGGAAAACCACAACTCTCTGATCAGGAAATACAGTTGTTGTATTTATGGATAAAAAGCGGAGCCGGTTTCAAGACCCGGGTAATGGATCTGCCGGAAACAGATTCCATCCGCATCATCGCCCATTCCCGATTCAATACCATTGAAACGGATGATTATGATTTTACGGCGGCGGATGAAATGAAAATAAAAAACCTGAACAATAATTACCGGGTGGTCTCCGCCCTGGCTATGAATTCACCAGCACTGGGCGCTTCATTTTTCAGCGCATCGGCTTATTCAACGGAACAATTAAAAGACCTGCTGGCCGTAAAAAAACAGCTGGTAAGTCTCAACCTGACTAAAATGCCTGTAAAAGATGATGGACTGAAAACAATCAGTGAATTCAGTAACCTGCGCAAACTAAATCTGTCTTTTACTTCAATCAGTGGTAAGAATTTAGATGAACTGAATAAGTTGAAAGAGCTGCGGCAGCTCTCTCTGTCCGGCACAGTGGTTAAAAAAGAGGATATCCATAAGCTGACCGGACTTAAAAAATTATCCCGACTCTATCTTTGGAATACCGGGCTCAATGAAACCGAAATAAATCAACTGGCCGTTGCACTGAAAGGAGTGGTTGTTGAAAAGGGGTTTGCCGGAGATACCACTGTATTAAAACTGACTCCGCCTGTATTACTCAATGAAGAACAGATTATCACTGACCCTATCGTACTGCGGTTAAAACATTATGTAAACGGGGTGAGTATCCGTTATACACTGGATGGTACGGACCCGGATAGTATTAAATCGCCGGAGTACAAGCAAAATACCACACTGTCTCAGCACGTGACCGTAAAAGCCAAAGCTTTTAAACCGGGCTGGATCAGCAGTGATATTATGGAGACTTATTTCTATAGCGCAAAGTACCGGGTGGATTCGGTCATCAACCTCTTGCCGCCGGAAGAACAGTACAAGGGAGATGGTCCGCGGACACTGACCGATCTGGTAAAAGGAGAAGCCGGGAATTTCAAAAGCGGCAAATGGCTGGGATACCGGAAAAATAAAATGGAATCCTTACTGCAGTTTTCATCGCCGGTTACCGTTTCCAGTGTTACCCTCAGTACACTGATAGATATCGGAGGCTATATCATGCCGCCGGTGTCGATTGAAGTCTGGGGTGGTGATGATGCTGGTCACCTGAAACTACTGAGCCGTCTTACACCACAGCAACCGCTTAAAGTGGCGCCCGCTTATCTCAAAGCTTTCGAGTTATCCTTTTCCCCGGTACTGTTGAAATATATAAAAATAGTGGCGGTGCCGGTGTCGAAGCTGCCGCTGTGGCATCCCGGCAAAGGAGATAAGGGCTGGATATTCGCGGATGAAGTGTTTGTAAACTGAGACGGACCCTTCCAAAACCCGCTCTTTATATTCTACCTTTACGGCCATGATGAATGTATTTACAGACAAAGCAGAGCTGATTATTACCTGCCCAAAACGACTTGCCCCTTACCTGGAGCAGGAAGTTAGGGAACTGGGGTTTACACCGGATGAAACGTTTATTACCGGGGTGAAACTCACGGGTACGGTGACCGACTGTATCCGGCTCAACCTCAATCTCCATTGCGCCAGCCAGGTACTCTATAAAATAAAACAGTTTACCGCTGTTAATGCAGATGATATTTATAAGCACTTACTTGATTATCCCTGGGAAAACATATTACCGGATGATGGCTACTTCTCCATCACCAGTAATGTGAATAATCCTACGATCAACAACAGTATGTTTGCCAACCTGCGGGTGAAAGATGCGATTGTAGACCGGTTAAGGGAGAAAAGAGGGGTTCGTCCCAGTACCGGAGCTGAACTCAGCGGGGCCGTGATCAATCTGTTCTGGAAAAATGAAAACGCCGAGGTATTTATTGATACCACCGGTGATTCACTGGGACGACATGGTTACCGGAAAATTCCCGGACAGGCACCGATGCTGGAAGCACTGGCCTCTGCCACTATTTATGCCACCACCTGGGACCGTCAATCACCTTTTGTGAATCCCATGTGCGGTTCGGGTACACTGGCCATCGAAGCGGCCATGATCGCCACCAACCGGAGACCCGGATTATTCCGCACGAATTATGCCTTTATGCATCTGAACGGATATGATGAAACCGTTTATTTTAAAGAAGATGCTTTATTGGAGGAACAGATCAAAGAAGTACCCGGACTCCGGATTATTGCCACGGACTACAGTGCCCGGGCCATTGAAAATTCAAGGAAGAATGCAGTAGCAGCCGGTGTCGCCGACCTGATCGAATTCGGGGTCTGCGATTTTGCCGATACAGAAGTGCCGCAAGGAGTACCCGGTATTTTTTTCGTAAATCCTGAATATGGTGAAAGGCTGGGTGATATCAGGGAACTGGAAGAAACCTATGCCCGTATCGGAGACTTTATGAAACAGAAATGCGGCGGCTACTTTGGCTATGTGTTTACCGGCAACCTCGAACTGGCCAAAAAAATCGGACTGAAGGCCAAGCGCCGGATTGAATTTTATACCAGTAAAATTGACTGTCGCCTCTTTGAATATGAATTGTACAGCGGCAGCCGTTCAGCACCTAAGAAAGAAACCAACTAATCAACAATATTCAGTCTATGGAAATTGCAGCATTGCAACAGATTGTCAGGGACCGTTATTTTGAAAACGACAATGCCCGGGGTATTTACCATACCGCTTTATGGTTTCATGAAGAAGTGGGTGAACTCTCTTCGGCCATTGCCCGCGGTGATAAAGAAAATGCCAAGGAGGAATTTGGGGATGTACTGATGTGGATGCTCACCCTGGCCAATCTCATGAACGTGGATATGGAAGAAGTGGTGGCCACCTACCTGGAGAATCCAAGAAAAAAACTACCTGGTAAATAACACGGCTGCCATGGAAATGATATTAGATAATCCCATCTGGCATGCATTAAGTACAGAACACCGGGATTTTAATGAAGGTGATGAGCGGCTTAAATATTTCTATCCGGAAATATCTCCTTTTGTAGCCATGGCTGACTGGGATGAAGCGGATAAAGAATACCTGGCAGAGAAATTACCCCCTGACCGCAATTTTTTTTATATAACAGCTCAATCGCTTGAACTGCCCGCCCGCTGCAAAAGGGGATTTACAATTAAATTGTTCCAACTGGTTTGCCGGAAACATTTGCCGTTTCATCTGGCGGATATCCAAATCCGGTCATTGGGTAAAGCGGATATTCCGCAAATGATCGAACTGACTGCCCTGACCAAACCGGGTCCATTTAATCAGCGCACCATTGAATTCGGGAACTATATCGGGGTGTTTGACAGAGAGCGCCTGGTGGCTATGGCCGGAGAACGTTTAAAATTTCCCGGTTATACTGAAGTGAGTGCAATCTGCACTCATCCGGATTATTCCGGCAGAAGATTCAGTGCGGCTTTATTGTCACAAGCCACGGCACGCATTGTGAGTGAAGGACAGACCCCGTTCCTGCATGTACGTAATGATAATAAAAGAGCCATTGACCTGTATGAACAGGCCGGTTATGAAATCCGTTGTGAAATGGATTTTGCGATATTTAAGATGACTCCAGGTAGTTAATCCAGGTATTGCCCAAAATGGATGATATTCCCGCTATTGTCCAGAATACTGAACTGCCGCATACCCCAGGGCTTGTTTTCCAGGGGGCCGTTGGGATGAATAATACCCAGGTCGCTATATTCCTTATAGAGCGTATCAATCTCATCCACCCGCACATAACAGCCAGTGCTTTTCGGAATGGCCGGATCATCACATTTCCATAAATGGATCTCAATTTTATCCCGGCTGCACATGAGATACTCCTTCCAGTTATCATTGCAGTCAAATCCAATTTTTTTATAGAACGCTGCCGATTCGGTTGCATCCAAAAAGGCCAGGATCGGTACAGCAGTTTGCAGGGGCATATGATTGGTTTTTGTTATAGTAGTTAATGCAGCTGTTACACATCAATGGAATCGTACACGATCACTTTCTTCCATAAATGACTATAGTTATTTACAAAAGCCTGGTGCACCGGGTGATCCTGGTAGACTTTCTGTCCGGCAGCATCCTCAAAAAACATCAGTTCAGAAACATCCCAGGAAGTATCCACCACGTCCCGCTTTTCGGTAGAAGCCAGCACGCCGATATGAATCTGTCGGATACTGGGTATAGCGGCAAGGGTTTTCAGTCCCTTGATCAGTTCCTGTTTATCCGTTGCTGATTCCGGGTTCTTCAGCCAGAAAAATACATGATGCAATAAAGGTTTCTTCTCAGTATTCATAGCCTGTGTTAATCCTGCTGTTCCTGTCAATGCGACTGTAGTGATAAAGGTCCTGCGTTTCATGAAAGAATTGGTTTAATCTCTAAAATTAAAAATTAAAAACGAACCGGCACTGTTTCCCCGTCCCTGATCAAACGGCTGAACCTGATCGTATCGCCTTCGGCAATAGTAATTTTCAATTGCCCGGCTACCCGTTCTATGGTAATATCAAAATCATTATCAAACGCATGAATATGGCGGATACGCATCATGGGCCAGGCAGCAGGAAGTCTTGGTGTAAAACTGAAACTTTTTAAACCAGTTGGCCTTATGCCAAATAATCCTTCCGTGAATATTCGGCAATACAATCCGCTTTCAGCTGACAGGTGGCGCTGGCTTCCTTCGGGATAAGCTTCCACCGGATAGGGTACATGATCGCCGAGTAAGCGGCGGTTGGAGTAATAATGTAAAAACTGTAAGGCTTTCTCGGTTTCCCCGGCAGCCAGTACCCCTCTTAGTGCATAGAGTGTTGACCGGTCCCAGAAAGTTTTATCCCCGGCCAGGCTGGCCAGCCCGTCTGTTGTCCATAATCTTGGAGAAAACAAAGCATCAATGGTACCCCGGCTACGTTCATATATGCCCATGGTCAGCGGAATACAGATCCAGGCCCGCAGCGTATCATTTTCTTTGTAGTATTTGTAGGTATCAAATCCCTCGACTTTTGCACCGAAGTATTTTTCAATGGAGATCTTCAGTTTAGCCGCCTGCACTTTATACAAGTTCAGTTGCTTTTTATCTTTTCCCAGTTCCTGTCCCAGGTAAACGGCAGAATTCAATGCATCATAATATAAAGAAGAGGTACAGAGGTTGGCGGTTCCTGCCGGAAAACGGCCTTCAAGTTCATCTGTATTGGAAGTCACCACGCCCCCTTCATTTACTTTCCACTTACAAAATTCCAGGCACCATTCTATCAACGGCCATAATTCAGCGGCCTGCTTTTTGTCACCACTGGTCAGTGCATACCGGGCAGCCCCGTAAGCAATCATGGCTGCATCACCCCGGTCACCGGCGCCATTCCAGATATCCGTTCCTTCCGCAATGATCGAACTTGGTATCGGGTTATAATCAGGATTCATAAACCGGGCAAAATGCCGGTAAGCATTCAGGGAGGCTTTATTGCCATAGTCATACCCGAGATAGGGAAAGAAGGGACCAATATATTCGGCCTGATCATTGGCCCAGATGGCTGCATAATAAGCTTCCCCACCCGGACCGTGCATGGGTCCGCCCTTTGTTTCAAAAATACTTTCGGCCGCCCTGATCTTGGCAAAGGCAAACTCACGATTCAGCACAGTATCCGGTGTTTCGAGTATCAGCTTACTCCAGACCTCTTTGACAAAAGCCTGTCGTTTTTCCTTCTCCTGTTCTGCTGAAAAAACTGTCCGCTGTTCCTTTGCCTTTAGTCCGGAATAAAATATGGAAAAATGAATAGCACTGCCCGGAGGAACATTATAAATATACGTGCCGTGCTGGTCCACATAAATACGATAACCTCCTTCGGTTCCTTTCACCGGATCGGTATTGTACTCCAGGTGGGTGGAGGGCACTTCTATCACTACTTCTTTGGGTGAGACATTTTTGATAGTATACAATTCACAGTATACTGGTTGGTCAGTGGAGGGAAAATACTCCCGGGTCAGTTCAAATCCGTTATCCGTTTTGCTTTTCACCTGTAAAATTCCATTCAGGCTGATGCTTTTGACTTTTTCCCCGCTGATCGCTTTACCATTGATCAATACCGTTTCAAATCCGTCCTGTGCAAAGCGCCGGGTCAGGCTGGCATGGGTATTATTGGGAATGGTACGAAGCATGGGCCATACAAGGCTTCGGGTGGTATGAAAGGAACCATCTGCCCCGACTCCATAACGCAGCACACAGGAAATCCGTTTACCGCTCATTTCGATATGGTCATCATGGGCAGCCGGGTTATTGATGGTCCAGGTAATAGATCCGTCCGGGTTCATCTGCCAGCGGCGGTAGTCCTGCGATTGTACAGGATGGGTGATCAGCAGAATCAGAATAGCAAAACAGCACTTAACTGTTCCATAGCAACTGGAGATATGAGTCATAAAAGGCCTTTTGAATTGAGCTGCTTAAAATTCGGTATAAAATGCAATTCTCACTGTTTTTTCTACCAGCTGAAGAAGTACCTTCCGGTTATAAATTGACATATATCAAACCACAGAATAAGGCTATACCTTATTTTGTGCACTGCATCCCAATTCAAAACCGATTGCTTTATTATGAATACCCCTGTTGCTCCTGTTTCAGGATTCAGCGATTCCAAAACACATTATCCTATTCTCGACGGTTTACGCGGGGTGGCTGCCATCGTGGTGGTTATCTTTCATATTCTTGAAACCTTTTCCGGAGGCGATCATGTAAAGCAGATCATTAACCATGGTTACCTGGCTGTGGATTTCTTCTTTGTACTTTCAGGCTTTGTGATCGGCTATGCTTATGATGACCGCTGGAACAGGATGAGCCTGGGTGGTTTTTTCAAACGCCGCCTGATCCGTCTCCACCCGATGATCATCATGGGTATGCTGATCGGGGCCATTACTTTCTACTTCCAGGATTCAACTTTCTTTCCGGCAATACATACAGTGCCTGCGTGGCAGGTAATCGGCATCATGCTGATCGGGTTTACATTGTTGCCGGTACCTCCTTCCATGGATATCCGTGGGTGGAATGAAATGCATCCGCTCAACGGTCCGGCATGGACCCTGTTCTTTGAGTACATTGCCAATATCCTGTATGCCCTTATACTCCGAAAACTACCCAATAAAATACTTGCCCTACTGGCAGTTATTGCTGGAGCCGCGCTGATCCATCTTGCCGTTACGGGTCCGCAGGGAGATGTGATAGGCGGCTGGTCGCTTGATGCCACACAGCTACGTATCGGTTTTTCCCGTTTATTGTATCCGTTTTTTGCCGGGCTCTTATTATCGAGGGTCATCAAACCCGGACAGTATACGAATGCTTTTGCCGGTTGTAGTCTTTTACTGGTCGCCATTTTGGCCTTTCCCAGGCTGGGAGGCCATGATCAGGGCTGGATGAATGGGCTCTATGATTCACTGATCATCATTGCCGTGTTCCCAATGATTGTTTACTGGGGCGCCAGCGGTAAGGTAAAAGAAGGGGCTTCCTCCCGCCTGGTGAAATGGCTGGGAGATATCTCGTTTCCGCTCTATATCACCCATTACCCGGTCATTTACATGTACATGGCCTGGGTAGCCAAAAATGAACAATATATTAAAGATGGTTCAACGGATGCAGTGATGACCACCATACTCGTCAGTATTGTCACACTGGTGTCCGCTATCCTGATTGCGTGGGCCTGTGTGAAATGGTATGACCTGCCCCTGCGGAAGTGGCTTACCAGAAAATGGAAATGAAATAGTTTATGTACTTCCGTTAAACAGGTATATTAATAACAAATGTAGTCCCGGCATTCAGATCACTTTTCACATCGATCTGGCCTTTCATTTTCTCCACCTGAAGCCGGATCAGGTAAAGGCCCAGGCCGTTGCCTTCTGCAGCTTTGGGGTTGAACCGCTGGTAAAGGCCGAAAAGTTTGGACCGGTTTGCATCCAGGTCAATCCCCAGGCCATTATCCCGGAACTCAAGCTGTAGCATACCCTCATTCAGCCGGCCACTAAAATGAATAACAGGTGGAATGCCCGGCCGTGAATATTTCAGGCTGTTGGAAAGCATATTCTGGAATATATTATCCATATAGGGCTTTACCAGGTGTACCAACCCAGTCCCGTTAAAGTCCCAGGTGAATTGTCCGCCCAGAAACTCACATTTTTCCCGGTAGATCTCCCAGGTCTCTTTGGCCACTTCATCCAACTGTAAAGGTGTTTTGAGCACATTCAGTTTTTTATCATAGTTCAGGAGGGTGTTCAGGTCCCGGAGTATGGAATCCAGCCGTCTTGAAGAGTCCGTCAGCATTTTCACGGGCACCAGGTCGAGCTTGCCGTCCTTCATTTTTCGTTCGATCATATCACACAAACCGAGAATATTGGCCAGCGGACTACGAAGATTATGCGATACCGAATAAGAGAATTCTTCCAACACCTGGTTCCGTTGAATCAGTTCGGAAGAAATTGCTGATTTCTCTTCTTCAGCCAGAACCCTTTCTGTAATATCCTGTACATAACCGGTAGCCCTTTTCGCACCCCCGTGTTCGTTATAGGAAATAACCCAGGAGGCACTGATGTGCCGGATGCTGCCATCTGTATGTCTCACCCTGTATTCCATCCGCGGGTCCTGCACCTTGTCGGCCAATGCACTCCAGACTTTAATGATCCTTTCCTTATCGTCTTCATGCACTTTGTCAATGAACGCGTTCACATCCGGCGGATTTTTTTTCTCCACACCGTATATGCTGTACATCTCATCAGATACCCAAAGCTTGTTGGTCGGCAGATCCATATACCAGCTTCCGATCTTTGCCAGCATTTGGGTTTTATCGATTATGAGCTTACTCAGACTTGCGGCAGCCATTTCCACCACCTGTTTATCTCTTGATTGCAGAAAAGCAATCAGAAACAGGGCGACCATGATGATCACCAGTGAAAACTGGTAATACTGAACCCAGTAACCCAGGCGGATATATCCGAGAAAGGCAATGTTCAACGTGACCGAAGTAATCGTTGACATGAAAAAGACCACGGCAACCGGTATTGAATATCTGGCCTTTTGGGAAACCAGGAAGAAAGTCAACCCGGTGAAAATGATCATGCAGGGTATAAATACAAAGTGCTTGACAAAAAAATCGGTCTGATAGCTGAAGAAAAAAAGTTGTGGCAACAAAGAGAGCGCCATGTAAGCCAACGTATAATTTAATAATTTATTCGCCCGGGGGAAGGATTCTCTTAATTTAAAATAGGGCCGCAACAGGTATAAACAACTCATCAGGCTGATCGTCGCGAATATTTCGGTCAGTTGTATGGGATTTACCAGGTCGGCAAAGGGTCTGTAATAGCCGGTCATGCCGGTAGAGGTAAAGATGGTAGTGACCAGGAAGAGGATATAAGCCAGGAATAGTTTCCGCTCGGGAAAAATGCGCATCAGGAAGACGGAAAAAAATAGTAGTATGGCCACAAAGAAAATAAATACAAAAGTGGCATAGAATTTACGGTCTTTCCACATAATCATTTCGCCCAGTTGCTTTATTTCATATGAATACACGGAAATGTAACGGGGTTCCATCCGGACAAACACTTCCACTTTTCCCCGACCCGGTACATTGACCCTGAATTCATCGATATTGGTCACCTGCAGTTTACTTTTCTGCTTATACCCGAACCCGTATTGATCATGCTTCAGTACGGTATCCTCGTAATAGTAGAAATCGGCTTTATAGATTACAGGATTGTCGAATGAGATATACTTAAACTGTGACCGGTCATTGGGATTATCCACCAAGATGCGTATCCAGACTACATGATTCCCGGAAGACAAACCCGGCCTTGAGGTATAATAAAACAAACTGTCTGAATGACGGATGATATAATCCGCCTGCAGGGTGCCTTTTCTGTCCACAAATATCTCATAGGCCATGGCCTGCAGACCAGTCACCAGGAAAAAAAAGAGAATAAAAATTCGCTGCATATACTCAGATTAGTTGATCGTCTGACGGGTAACATGTATCCCGTCCGTTATAGTTCATTTCAACAACCCTTCCATCATACCTATTGTAAGCGGCTTTTCCACAAACCCGGTTACACTTATCTCATTCACTGCGGTGACCCGATCTGCCGGATTAATGGATGAGGAGAGAATATATATCCTGTCCTTCCCGTTGAAATCAAAACCGGGCTGGCTCTGCAGTTGCCTGACCATCTCCCAGCCACTGAACTCAGGCATATTGATATCAATGAAAAAGACGAATCGCTTTGATGGTTGATCCGCGCAGATGCTTTTGGCCTCCCTGACCGCCTGACCCGGAGAGGTAAATGCAAAAATCTGACCAGCAGCAACGAATTCACCAATTACGGAAACAGACAAGTAATTGTTTATTTCGTCATCGTCTGCCAGTATTACGGTAATATCATTCATAGTATTATTAGACAAAAAAAAGCGGGCTCTCTTAACTCCTTTATTGATTCAATATGATTGGCATCAAATGTAAAATATTTACTTTCCCGGAAAACTGATTTTCGTCTGTAAAGATCAGATTTCCTGAAAACTAAGTACCCGAAGCAGACGAATAGCATAAATTGCAGTCCCTTATACTTTATGCAATACCCGCTGCAACTGATCCCGATAAAAGAAAACCTTTCATTATTTCTGCCCATACCGGAAGAAATCAGGGCGGCCTACGGAAAAACTCTTAGAAACGATCCGCAAAGTCCCTTTCCCTATTGGGCAAAAGTCTGGCCTTCCTCCCTGGCATTGATGGCGTATCTGGAGGAACAGGAAGATCTGGTTAAAGAAAAAACGGTATTGGAGATTGGTGCGGGGACCGGGTTGCCCTCTTTTTCAATCGCAAGATCAGCAGCATCAATCATCCTCAGTGATCATTCCGAAGAGGCCGTTGAGTTGATGGAAAAGAATATTGCCCATCTCGGCCTTGCGAATGTAAAGGCCATGTGCCTGGACTGGAATCATTTTCCGGAGGAAATAAAGGCGGAAGTGGTTTTGTTAAGTGATATCAATTATGCACCGGAACAGTTTTCACCTTTATTTACGTTGATTCACCGGTTTTTAGCAGAAAACGCTGTGGTGATTATTGCCACGCCACAACGGATGTTAGGCGCACCGTTTGTTGAAGCTTTGTTACCAAAAGTAATAACCAATCAACTGTTTTATAAAGAAGATGTTTCCATCAGCATCCTCTTGTTATTAAATCACAAGAAAGAGTAAGCACCTCAAATCCTCGTATTTTCTCCCTCTCTATGAATCTCACTTAATGTGACATATATTTGTTCACTTAAACCCCAGCAACTATTATCTGTTGCACCTATATGAACCGGTTATTATTCACCTGTTTTTGTTTTTTTTGCTGGATACAGCCCGCTGTTTCCCAACTACCAGTACTTGGTTGGGCCAAAGTGTTTGATGCTTATAGTGCGGATTATAGCAATGGCCGTACGGTAGGAGTGGATGCGCAAGGAAATGTATTTTCTGCGGGATTTTTTGAAAATACATTAGACTTTGATCCCGGCCCTGGATTGCACATGATGACAGGGGGAGGACCGTTTAACCAGGGAATTTATATCAGTAAATTGGACATCAATGGTAATTTTGTCTGGGCAAAGCAGATACCTACTACTATTTCCTGGTCAGCGATTGAACTTAAAATTGACAGGGCTGGCAATATTTATCTTGCAGCCGACCTTCGAAATACGGCGGATATGGACCCCGGTCCAGGTGTTTTCATGATGTCACCCATAGGGTTCAGGGATGCATTTGTAATAAAACTTAATAATGATGGAAATCTTATCTGGGCGAAAAAATTTGGCGGACCCGGAGATACCGGGCCACAGGCATTTTCTATAGATCTTGATCCGCAGGATAACGTTTTCATTGGTGGACTTTTTAACAACACAGTGGACTTTGATCCCGGTCCCGGCACAGTCAATATGACGTCTACCGCCCATCAGCAATCATATATTGTAAAACTCAATAATAACGGCGATTATCTTTGGTCAAAACAATTTGGTAATGGTTCAGTAACTTATGCTAACAGTTTCATAAATGATATTAAATGTGACGGCTTTGGCAATCTGCTCATCACAGGAAGTTTTGCAGGCACCTGTGATTTTGATCCCGGATCAGGAGTATATAATTTAATTAGTTCGGCAGGAAGTACGGGCGATGGGTTTATTGCCAAATTAGATGGCAACAGTAACTTCATTTGGGCGAAATCCATCGGTCAGTCCGGGGGTAACAATCATTATATAACCCCAATCGGCATTGATGTGGATGGCATGAATAATGTTGTTATTTGCGGATATTTTATCGGCAACTTTGATTTTGATCCGGGAACAGGGGTTCAAAACATTTCCAGCATGAGCCAGGATTGTTTTATCCTAAAACTCAACGACCAGGGTAATTATTTATGGGCAAAAAGAATCGGAAGTGTTGACGGTTGTACCGGGAATGATCTGGTTACCGATGTTTCAGGAAATGTATACATTATCGGCTCGTTTGGTAATTCAGTTGATTTTGATCCGGGTCCGGGTGTACATATTATTAACAGCACCCATTATGGAGCTTCCGCAGTAGTTAAACTTTCTCCTGCGGGCAATTTCATATATGCTGCTCCATTTCAAAGTATTGATTATGGCACCAGTCTGTTCAGACGAATGGTTATTGACGCAAACCTGAGTATTTACGTCACCGGTTATGCGTCCGGTATCAGTGATTTTGATCCGGGTCCAGGCATTTTTCCCTTAGCGGGCGGATCCGAATCACCTTTCGTTTTGAAACTTAACCCATGCCCCAACAGAACTTCATTCTCACTTGATATCAGTACCTGTAACAGCTATACCCTGAATAACCTGGTTTATGATAGCTCGGGCACCTATGTACAGACCATCCCCAATTCAAGTGGTTGTGACTCTGTAATTACACTTCGCCTGACTATCAACAAAAAAAGAACTGAACAATTAAAGACAATCTGTAGTGGTGAATCATTTTTCGCAGGAGGGGCAATTCAATTTACCAGCGGTACCTATATTGACACCTTGCATTCTGTACTTGGATGTGATTCAATCGTTACAACCAGGCTCACTGTAAACCCTTCTCCAGATCCTGATCTCGGACCTGACAGGAGCATATGCAGAAATTCCAGTATTACACTGACCCCTGGAATATTCATCAGTTATCTATGGCAGGATAATAGTACAGCACCTGAGTTTACAGCTACTGGAACAGGTTTATACTGGGTAAAAGTCATCAACAGTTTCCAATGCTCGGCTGCTGACTCCTTCCGTATTAATACTATCAACAACCTGCCGTCAGGTTTTCTGAATAAAACAGATAGTGTGTGCAGTTATAAACCGGTTGAACTGATTCCTGCTTCAAATTATACAGGTTACCAATGGTCAACCGGTGCCACTTCTAAAACGTTACAGGTTCAGTTACCGGGAATCTACCGGCTGACGGTCACGGATGCGAATGGTTGCAAAGGAACCGATAGCACAGTAGTATTTGCCAAACAGTGTATTAATGGCGTCTTTTTCCCTTCTGGCTTTACACCGGACAATAATGGCAAAAATGACCTTTTTAAACCGTTAGTATATGGCCGGCTTGTCCAATTCAAGCTAATGGTATATAACCGATGGGGTGCGGTTGTCTTTCAAAGCAATGATCCTGAAAGAGGTTGGAATGGTAAAGTAAGCGGGGTACTTCAAGACAACGCAGTTTTTGCCTGGGTTTGTACATACCAGCTTGAAGGCGCTGCATCAAGAATAGAAAAAGGAACGGTGATGCTGATCAGGTAAAGCGATTGTTCTGTCTATTTTATTTTGGAGATTTTCAACTTAGTGAAGTATCCTTCCGTGCCCTGATCCACAAATAAACCGATGGCACCGCTCAGATCAGGACCGTGTTTGAGGTCATTGACGACTAATGCAGGCTGTGTACCATTATTAATAAACAGTTTAGCCCCTGCTCCTTTTACTTCGATGCGCAGGGTGATCCATTCATTGAGTCCCATATCCGCATAGCTTTCATATTCTCCGGCAGCTTCTTTGCGGAGGCGGTCAAACTTATAATCCGGAAACGAAAAATACTGGGTGGAACGATTACGACGAAGTTGTTGTTCCGCCCGGCCATTCGTGGGACGAATATAAATACATTCAAAGCGGTCGTTGGCTTCACTGATCCGGAAAGCGATACCGATAAAACCCCGGTCCTGCGGCGTTGCGGTTGGCAGCAACCGGCTTAATAGTTTAACTTCTATTGTACCATCCTGAAAGACGATATCATTCACGCGGACAAATGTCGCTTCATCCACTTTCTTCACTGCCGTGTCCTTTGTAACCCGGATGGCTTTATGGCCTTCCAATTCCACTTCCTGCATCGACACCTGTACCGGAGTCAGGAAGACTTTACTTAAATCAATCACTTGTCCGTTGAGCCGGGTGAGGCTGCTCAGCAACAGGAGTATCAGAATAGTAGACTTATTCATGTTTGATATTATAGATTAATAAAGATCAGCCTTCCTCCTCCGCCACATACTCAAGTATATCGGCCGGCTGGCAATGCAATACCTTGCAGATGGTTTCGAGCGTGCTGAAACGGATGGCTTTTGCTTTGCCGGTTTTCAGGATAGAGAGATTGGCCAGGGTGAGTCCCACTTTATCGGATAATTCATTCAATGACATTTTCCGCTTTGCCATCATCACATCCAGGTTTACAATTATAGGCATAGGTCAGATGGTTAATTGGTTCTCGTGCTGAATGGTGATTCCTTTTTTAAAGATCCGGGCAAAGACCAACAGGGCTACACACATGAATAACCATACATCCGGACCGGCCAGCCGCAGTTCCTGCAAGGAAGGTAGACTGACGCCTTGTTCAGTTAAGCTGGCAGATAGTTTTGTACCCCAGTAAGTAAACAAACTGATACCGGCTGTCAGGTAAGAAAGGTTGTAGAGGCCGCGCCCGAATGATTCATTGAATGGCGCGGTGAGATCCAGTTTTTTGTTATGAAACAATTTGACAATTACATAAAACATAATGGCCTTCAATACAGCCACTATGACCATGATGGCTGTCAGTGTAACAAAATGACTCTGGTTGAAGGAGTACAGCGCCGAGAGGTCCGATTTCATCCAGAAATTGGCGGCCCCGGCCGGATTGTAAAATAAAGTGTAAAGCGTGTTGAAGAGAAATCCACCTGCTTCCACTAAAAGACCGACAAAGATGATCCAGGAAAGGATGTGCAGTACAATCAGCAGGTAATCTTTTTTTGTTGCCATAACATGTAGGTTTATGTTGATGGCACAAAAATATATAAATTATTGATATTCGATAAATATTTATCTATTATTTGTAAATATTTATTCTTTTAAGAGCAAATATCGGCGAAATTTCCTTTCTATTTTCTTAACTATCAATGGGTCG
>CAZLRY010000002.1:0-34277 GCA_964561675.1 uncultured Chitinophaga sp. | reverse complement strand
AAAACCAATCTTTATGCTTAAGAGAATAGTCTTTTTATTAGTTGTAGCCCTGATGGCAAGTCCCCTGCTGTTTGCCCAGATTACGACCTCTGCTGTTAATGGTACGGTGAAGAACAATGCTGATGAGCCCCTGGTTGGCGCCACGATTGTGGCAACCCACCAGCCCTCCGGCACTAAATACTCCACAGTATCCCGCGCGGGTGGTCAGTTTTCTATCCAGAATATGCGTGTGGGTGGCCCTTATTTAATTGAAGTAAGCTTTGTAGGTCACGAAGCCGGTAAATTTGAAAACGTTTACCTGCAACTGGCTGAATCATTCTTACTGAATCCGGCCCTGAACAAAACCTCCGGTTCACTGGAAAATGTAGTGTTGACCAGCGGACGCAAAAGTTCCATTTTGAATGCCAGCCGGACTGGTTCTGTTACCAATATTGGTGTACGTCAGATCAACCAGTTACCGACAATCAGCCGTAGTATCAATGACCTCACCCGAACCACACCACAGGCAAATGGTGCCTCTGTTGGTGGAGGAAACTACCGTCAGAATAACTTTACCATTGATGGGGCTGATTTTAATAACAGCTTTGGTATTGGCAGTAACCTGCCTGCAGGTGGTACCCCGATTTCCCTGGATGCCCTCGAAGAAATATCTGTGAATATTACTCCGTTTGATATTCGTCAGACCGGCTTTATCGGTAGTGCAATCAACGCGGTAACCCGTTCTGGTACGAACACGTTCAGTGGTTCCGCTTATACTTACTGGAGAAATCAGAATCAGCGTGGATACAAAGTAGGTAATACTACATTCACCCGCCCGAATGAAGAATTTAAGCAGGTTGGTTTCCGTATCGGCGGCCCGATCATTAAAAACAAACTGTTCTTCTTTTTCAATTATGAAAAAGAAACTCAGCCGAAAACCATTCAGACTAATATCGCTTCTTCTGCCACTGCTGCGTTTGGAAGTGCTCCGAATATCGCACGCCCTTCTGCTGACTCTTTACGTTATATCAGCCAATACCTGGCTGATAATTACGGTTATGTGACAGGTCCCTGGGATAATTATACACCCGATATTGAAAGAACGAAAGTAATGATGCGCCTGGACTGGAACATCAATTCCAAACATCGCATGAATGTGCGTTACAGCCAGGTAGAAGGTGGTGAGCCTAATGGTCCCAGCTCATCTACCTCGGGAGCCGGTTTCACTTATTCCGGTGGTCTGGGTCGTACCAACAACAATTCCCTTTGGTATAAAAATTCAAATTACTTCCAGGGTGCCAATCTGTACTCCCTGGCTGCTGAGCTGAACTCCAACTGGGGTCGTTTATCAAATACCCTTCGTGGAACTTATACTTATCAGAATGACTCCCGTGAGACAGACAGCCAGATATTCCCCTTTGTGGATATCCTGAGTACTACGGGTGTATCGGCTTCTGCTCCCTATACTTCATTCGGATATGAGCCATTTAGTTTTGGTAATCTCCGGAAGGTTAAAACCTATTCAATTATTGACAACCTGAGCTGGACCAGTGGTAAACATGCCTGGACCGTAGGTGGTCAATTTGACCTGAGCGAAACCATCAATGGTTTCCAGCGTTTCGCCACCAGTTATTATGTATTTAATACCTGGGCTGATTTTGCGAATGGCCGTGATCCCCGCGATTTCGCCATCACTTACTCCCTGTCTAAAAATTTCGCTCCTGCCTACTCTGCCTTTAAGTTCGCTCAGCTTTCCTTGTATGGACAGGATGAAATCACCCTTAACCGTAATTTCCGGATGACCCTTGGTTTAAGAGTTGACCGTGCTACTTATCCAGAAGTTCCGCAGATTAAAACACACCCATTGGTAGCCGCTATGACATTTGCCGGTGGTGTGAAAATGAATACAGGATTACTGCCCTCAACACGTCTTATGTGGTCTCCTCGTATGGGCTTTAACTGGGATCTTTATGGTGACCGTTCCCTGCAAATCCGTGGTGGAACAGGTATATTCACCGGTAAAGTGCCCTTTGTATGGATCGTAAGCCAGTCTGGTGACAATGGAATGATTCAGATTACCCAATCCTTTAATGGACTGGCCAATAACGTAAACCGTCCGTTCAATCCTGATCCGGCTGCTTATCGTCCTGCCAGTGTACCTCAGGCAGGTACCATTGTACCTGGAACCGTTACAGCACTGGATCCTGAATTTAAATTCCCACAGTCCTGGAAGTCCACCCTGGCTATTGATACCCGTTTACCCGGTGGTCTGATTGGAACCCTGGAAGCAATCTTCAATAAAGATCTGAATACTGCATTCTTCAGTAATCCAAACATGGCAAGTCCTTCTGCACTGAATGTAGCCGGATATCCTGATAACCGGACCATTTATGGCTCAACAGTACCTACCCGTTTCATCAATACCCTGAATTCCGCTGGTGTTCCGACACCGGGCGGTACTGCGGCTTTCAACCCGATCCTGATCACTAATGGAACAAAAGGATATTACTTTGCATTGACTGCAAAAGTAGAAAAGCCATTCTCTAAAGGTTTCTATGCTTCCTTTGCCTATACCAAATCATTGGCAGGCAATATGCATGATGGTGGTGGTGACCAGCCCCAGTCTGCCTGGCAGGGTACAGCTACTGTAAATGGAGCCAATACCTCACCGCTGGGTTATACAGACTATGTACTTCCTGACCGTGTAGTTGCGCTTGTTTCTTACCGTAAAGAATACCTGAAACACCTGGCTACCACGATCTCCCTGATCTACAATGGTGGTATCTCCGGCCGTTTCTCTTATGTATATGGAGGAGATTTTAACCGGGATGGCGTTTCTGGTAATGACCTGATCTATATCCCCACCAAATCAGATCTGGCTACAATGCAGTTTGCAAGCCAGACTGTAAACGGGGTGGTTTATGATCAGAATGCACAACGTACTTTGTTTGAGAACTATATCGGACAGGATAAGTATCTGAGAGCTCACCGCGGTCAGTATGCTGAACGTAACGGAGCTCAGATCCCCTGGCTGAACCGGGTGGATGTTAAATTCATGCAGGATATCTTCACGAAAGTGGGAAAGAACAGAAACACTGTTCAGTTCACTGTGGATATCTTCAACTTTGGAAATATCATCAATTCCGATTGGGGTAAATTCAAATCGATTAACGCCAGTTCTATCCTGATCCCGACCAACCAGAATTCGCTGGTTCCGGGTGGTACCGTGGTTCCCCAGTTCCGCCTGGCCTCTGCCAATGGAAATATCATCACCAAGACCTTCCGTGATAATGTAAGTATCAGTTCTACTTATTCTATCCAGTTTGGTCTGCGTTATATCTTCAATTAATACCTGAAAGGTTAATATAAAAAGAGCCGGTTCGTATGAACCGGCTCTTTTGTTTATGTACGAAGCGAGCTACGAGTTTCGAGCTGCGAGCTACGAGTTTCGAGCTGCGAGTTTCGAGCTGCGAGTTTCGAGCTGCGAGCTACGAGCTACGAGCATATCTCGTAAAAAGTGTTACTATAAGTTAATAAAGATAAAGCGTTCTTAGGAGGGGCTGTTGACCAAACAGCTAACACCTAACAGCTAACACCAGCATAAAATACAAGGTCCCTCCTTACAAATACAAGGTCCCTCCTCCGTCGGGATGACAATCTTAATAGGGGGAGAGGGGAAATACAAGATTTCTCGCTCCTTGCCCTCTGTAGCCCTGCCTACCGGACAGGCAGGTTCAGCGAAAGAGGGGCGCTCGAAATTCCAGTAAACTTCCTTAGTAGGGGCTGTTGACTACTAACTCCCGACTACTAACTCCCGACTAGCCCCCATCCCCATTTCAAAAATGCCGGCATCGCCCTTCCCCAGGTGAGTACATCATGATGACCATCGGCGAGTTCGAGGTAATGAATATCGGTTTCCCTGTTGTATCCCTGGGCCTCCAGTTCACGTATTACATCCAGGGTGTCATCAATGGAATCTATGATCCCGTTTTTATTCCGGTCTTTGAGTTCATCGAGAGCCCCGCATTGAAAGAAGAATTTCAGCCAGGGTGCATACTTGCCTTCCCGGATCTGCTGGTGCATGATCCGGTGCAGGTTATCATCGTAATTTTCATCCTCCTGGTCCACACTTCTCCACCAGAATGAGCCGGAGAAAACGCCAACTTTGGTAAACTCACCGGGGCGATTCCATACAATATCCAGGGCACTGAGCCCACCCAGTGAAAAACCGGCAAAGGCTTTTTCTGTGAAAGAAGGGATATTGAACTTTTCCCGGATAAAAGGGATCAGTTCATCAAATATAAAGGCCGTATACAGCGGTGCCCTGGCCCCCCGTTCTTTGTAATCAGGAACCATTTGGGTGCCATATTCCATTTTCCGGTCTTCACCGGCATGAATGGCCGCAAAGAGCAGGGGCTCAATCGATGATGCAGTATAGAGTTTATCCAATATCGAACTGAAATGCATTTTCTCCATATCCTGCCCGTCATTGATCAGCAGCAGGCTCAATGGGTCGCCCGGCTGGCAGGCAGCCGGCATAAAAAAGCTGATTTTCACTTCCCGTTGAAGACTTTCGGAAGAAAGGTAAACATCCTCAGTACGCATCATTGCCGTTTCTTTTGCTTCTTGCTGCATGGTTTCAAAAATAATGATTTCATCATAAAAGGGTCCCGGAATTAATCTTGATAAGGGTGATTAAAAGAGCCGGTTAATTTGGTGGTGTGCTGCCGAAAAAATAAATTTGGAGACGCCTCTTCTCCCCTGCCTGTCAGCCCAGGAGTGGCGCAATAACTAATCATTAAAACCCCTTTATGAAGAAAATAGGAATACTGCATGGAAAGGAACGTTCATTTCCAGAAGCGTTTATTGCCCGCGTCAATAGTAAAAATGTGCCGGGTATCGTGGCCGAGCCCGTCCGCATTGATAAAGCCATGCAGGGGGAACCCAGTGGTTACGCGGTAATCATAGACCGGATCTCACAGGATGTACCCTTCTACCGCACCTGGCTCAAAAATGCCGCGGTTACAGGAACAGCCGTGATCAATAATCCGTTCTGGTGGAGTGCCGATGATAAGTACTTTAATAATTGCCTGATGACCAAAGTTGATGTCCCTGTTCCTAAAACAGCGATTATTCCTTCCCGTGACCTGCCGGATGATACGTCCAATGATTCATTCAGCAACCTCGCCTACCCGATGGATTGGGAATCCATTTTCAGTAATGTCGGTTTCCCGGCTTATATGAAACCCTTTGCCGGTGGTGGCTGGAAACACGTATACCGGCTGACGGGTCCGGAGGATTTTTTCCAGAAGCACGCGGAAACCGGTCAGCTGGTCATGCTGTTACAGGAAGAGATTGTATTCACTGAATATTACCGCTGTTATTGCATTGGTGGCAAGTATGTCCGCATCATGTCGTACGAACCCCGCAACCCGCATCACCTGCGGTATGTGGCCGATTTCAACCCTTCTCCCGAACGATTGAAACAGATGACGGATATAGTTCTTCGTATCAATAAGTACCTGGGTTACGATTTCAATACGGTTGAACTGGCTGTAAGAGACGGAATCCCCTATGCCATTGATTTCTGCAACCCGGCACCAGATGCGGATCTGCCCAGTGTAGGCGCAGAGAATTTTGAATGGGTGGTGGAAACAGCAGCAAACTATGCCATAGAAAAGGCCCTTGCATTGAAAGAAGGACAGGACAACCTGACCTGGGGAGAATATGTGAAGCGGAGCAGTGCGGGCACAAAGTTAACAAGTTAAAAGGTTGACAGGTTGACAAGGTTCGTACTAAGAAAGCCACCTTGTTAACCTATCAACTTATCACCCTATCAATATTCAATCAATGAACCTCAACTATAAAACCTTCACCCTCGGCGTAGAAGAAGAATACATGGTCCTCGACCCGCATACTTTTGAGCTGAAAAGTCACGAACAGCGCATCGTACATGAGGGACAGAAAATGATCAAAGACAAAGTAAAGGCGGAGATGCACCAGGCGGTAGTGGAAGTAGGTACGGATATCTGTGCCGATATTGACGAAGCCTGGAGCGATGTGGCAGCTCTTCGGAAAACAATCAGTGGGATTGCCGAAAGTCTGGGCTATTCCATGGGCGCTGCCGGAACACATCCATTCAGTCACTGGGAAAGCCAGCTGATCACCGACCATATCCGGTATAGTGAAATAGTGAATGAATTACAGGAAGCCGCCCGGAGTAACCTGATCTTCGGATTGCATGTGCACGTTGGTATGGAAAGCCGTGAAATGGCCAATCATATAGCCAACAGCACCCGCTATTTCCTGCCCCATATTTTTGCGTTGAGTACCAACTCTCCTTTCTGGGAAGGCCGCATGACCGGGTACAAATCATTCCGCACCAAGGTCTTTGATAAATTTCCCCGTACGGGTATTCCGGATGCCTTTGAAAGTATTGAAGCGTACGACAATTATGTCAAGCTGCTGATTAAAACCAATTGCATTGACAATGCGAAGAAAATATGGTGGGATCTGCGGGTTCACCCCTTCTTCAATACGGTTGAATTCCGTGTTTGCGATATTCCGCTGACCGTGGATGAAACTATCACGCTGGCGGCTTTATTCCAGGCGATTTGTGCCAGGATTTATATGCTGCGTTCCAAGAATCTCAACTTTATTCAATACAGCCGGGCCCTGCTCAATGAGAATAAATGGCGGGCCAGCCGGTATGGAGTGGATGGCTACCTGATTGATTTTGGTAAAGAAGAAGAAGTGAATACCCGGGCCCTGATTTATGAACTGCTCGACTTCCTGGACCCTGTACTGGACCACCTGGGCAGCCGGCACCGGATTGCCAATGTGCACCGGATACTGGAGCATGGCACCGGGGCGGACCGGCAGCTGGCGGTTTTTGAACAAACCAAAAATTTAACGGATGTGGCGAAATTCATACAGGGTCAGTATCTCGCAGGAATCTAACCCACATAACCTTGTTTTAAAACCCTGTTTACAGGGTTTTTTTATGCCCGGTAAGCTGGAAAAAACTGTTTTTCCGGTTGTTTTTCTGTTATTCCCGATTGGAGAAGCTGAATCGGATAAGATAATTTACTACCCTGAAAAAAATCTTATGCAGTTAAAGAAAATTCAATCCATCATTTATGAGATCAGGGGACAAAAAATAATGCTGGATTTCGATCTGGCAAGATTGTACGGAACCGAGACCCGCTCATTAAAACAGGCGGTGAAAAGAAACCGGCTTCGCTTTCCGAAGGACTTTATGTTTATTCTGACAAAAAAGAATGGCAGGAGGTTATCACAAATTGTGATAACCTCGACGACTCAATAAAGTATAGTCCGTCATTGCCATTTGCATTTACAGAACACGGGGTTACCATGCTGGCATCCGTTTTGCGGTCAGACAAAGCTGTTCAGATGAATATCGCTATTGTACGTGCATTTATTTCATTGAAAGAATTCGCATTGAACTACCAGGAGCTGGCTCATGAAATAAAAGCATTAAAGAAAATAACAGGTAATCACAATGGTCGTTTGAATCAGATCTACGTTGTACTGGAGAACCTGCTGGATGAAAAAGTGAAACAAAAGAAATGGGAAGACAGAGACAGGATCGGATTCCGGAAATAATGTGAAATGCGTATTATCTTTGAACTCAAACGCGCTTATGAAAGAATTTCTTAAACCACTTCTCGCCACTTTTGATCAATCTGTGATTGATTACAAAGCTTACCTGGCCGCTGGTAAAACATACAGGTATGCACAGGTACTCAAAGCAAATAACGGAAAAGCTCTTCAGCTTTTAATTGATCACAAAGACAACTTACCCGGTTTCCTGCTGCAGGATGCCGATGCATTGATAGAGCATTATGTTGTTTGGACCCGAAAGTGGGAGGATCTGGCAGCCCGTTTACGACCCGGACCTGACGAAACATTTGTTTTTCCCAATACGGTTACCTTTCCCCGTGAGTCAGCTTCCCGGCTGCAAGCCTTTTATGAAGAGCTTACCGGATCCTGAATCAGGCCCGCTTCGTTTTTTTCCTTGCTTTAAGTGCTTCCCGTTCCTTCTTACGCCTTGCTTCAACTTTAATATTGTGGCGGATTACTTTCCAGTATTCCTGGCCATAGTCCACCAGGATTTCCCCACCGGCTGGTATATCCTTTACGGATGTGATATAGACTTTCAGTCCCTCTTCCATGTATTCCGAATTATTTGAAATACCCTTTACCCGGACAATACCACGGGCATCGTTGGCATAGCGGGCCAATGCCATCGGAGTTCGCAGGGCATCGATCACATGGTTTCTTTTAACGTAATAAATATACCCGTTATCCCCATCCTCATGATCCACTTCTTTCCAGGTGGTGATATCTCCTTTATACTCCACGATACGGGTTCCTTTGGGTATAAATGATTTCGCAAAAAGTCCTTTGCCGGCTCCGGGGAGTCCGGACTTCTTAACACGTATTTTATCTTCCAGTAATGCCATAAGTAGTTTTTTCGGAAGGCGCAAATATAGGGGACAAATCCGGGTTTCTCTAAACCGTTCCAAGCAACTACCTTTGGCAGTATAACGTCTGAATATTCATGAAACTCTTTTTATTCTTCTTTTTCTCTTTGCTGGCATGTTGCAGCCCGGCTGCTGCACAGGAGTTCATCAACATGCCTTACAACAAAGCCGAAGCTGCCCTGAAAAAAGCGTATCCCGGAAAATCAGGACAACCTGCCGTGTATTCCCGAAAAGACTCCATTCTTGTACAGGTCAGTGACCTGACCCAGCTGATCTATGTATTTGATGAAAAAGGGTTGTGTATGACAGAAACGACAAAAACCCGCTGCGACTCCTGTCACAACGGGTACCTGGAAGTAATTCTGAATAAGAAAAAATACAACTGGAAAAAGATCAATGAGAACCAGTATATCTCCCGTTATGAAGATAACATGATGATTGAACTTGTTCCTGAAGCCGAGATCAGGACCTTTTCCATATTCCGGGCTGATTTTACCCGTGAAGTTTATGAGTTATTACTCAAAGACTGATTGTTAATTTTCCAATACTCCATCTGCTCTCCATTGTTTAAAGAGGGCAATGGTACTATCGCTTAGTTTCGTGGTTTTCCGGAAGGGCATAAATCCTCTTTCCCCCGGATTCATTTCAATACGACGGATAATCTCATCGATATCGGTTTTTACATTCGCGTAATTGTCATACGGTTTCTTATTGCCCCCTTTTGCGGGGATGTGGCAAGGAGCGCATTCGGACATTACCACCGCCTTCAGGTTGGATTCAAAATTCAGCTTGGGTGTTGCGGCCAGTTTTTTAGACCCGGAGCAATTCGACAAAACCAGGGCCATTGCGGCCATGGAGGTAAGGAGGATCAGTTTCTTCATGTTGGTTATGTTTAAAAATGGAATATACAAAATAGACCCGTAAATCAAGCAGTCCAATCGGTTGGTTTATACGGGCGGTTGCCCTTATGCCAGACATTCCGGTAACTTTGCCGCGTTATGATTTCTGCAACAGCCCGGACATACCGAAATGCCTATGCAGGGCTTTCCAGGGAAACCTGGTTGCTCTCCTTCATTATGCTGATCAACCGGAGTGGCACCATGGTGGTTCCGTTTATGACCCTTTACCTGACCAGTAAGGAAATGGGCTACTCGGTAGGTGAAGCTGGATATGTTTTTGGGCTATTCGGTGCCGGTGCTTTCACAGGTGCCTGGCTGGGAGGCCGCCTTACCGACCGGATTGGTTTTTATCCGGTGCAACTGTTCACCCTTTTTACAGGAGGGCTTCTATTCCTGGTCCTTGGACAAATGAAAACCTATCCGCTGATCTGCCTGTTTACCTTCTTGCTAAGCTTTGTGAATGAAGCTTTCCGGCCGGCCAATTCAACAGCCATCGCCTTTTACAGCAAAACGGAAAACCGTACCCGCTCCTATGCCCTGAACCGGCTTGCAATTAATCTGGGATGGGCTGTTGGGAGCGGATTGGGCGGTATTTTGGCCAGTATCAATTACGAGTTATTATTCTGGGTAGATGGTTTCACTAATATAACGGCTGCACTGATCATGTGGCTGCTGCTAAAACCTGCGGATTACAAACCTGTTGCACAAAGTCCTGCTGAGAAAGCAGATACGCTGCCTGCTTATAAAGACAAACTATTTATGCTCTTTATCGGCGCCACTGTTTTATTTGCCAGTTGTTTTTTTCAGTTGTTCACTAACCTGCCGGTCTATTTTGAACGGGAATTACATTTGTCAAAACCAACGATCGGTTTGTTGATGGCCTTTAATGGTATCCTGATCGCCGTGATTGAAATGGTTTTAATATACCGGCTGGAGGGAAAAAGACCCGTCATGTTCTATATCACCCGGGGGATACTGCTTGTCGGGCTGTCATTCCTGCTGCTGAATCTGCCTGGAATCGGTTTTACGTTGGCGCTGATCATGATTATTACGGTCACTTTCGGTGAAATCCTTTCCATGCCATTTATGAATAGCTACTGGATCACCCGGACCCAGGTATCGAACCGGGGGCAATATGCGGCTTTATATACTATGGCCTGGTCTGCCGCCCAGACCCTCGGGCCAATGGGAGGTGCACAAGTGGTTCAGTACAGCAATTTCCAGGTACTCTGGTATATTACCGGTGGACTCTGTGTGGCGGCCGCCGGAATATTTCATCTGCTGAATAAACGGGAACGAAAAAAACTGTCCGGGCTTTAACTAAAACAGTTTATACTTTTTTACACTATAAAAACAGCTTGTTATATTAGCTAACTCTTCATTATCCATCTGTTATAGTTTACAGAACAGTCATACAGCAACAAGTAGCAAACCCTTAATTTTGTCTAAAATCAAACACATGCAACGCCTGTTTTTATCCGCACTATTTTCCCTGTTGATTATTTCCGGCCAGGCTCAGTCCGAGGTAAAACGACCGAAACTCGTAGTTGGGCTGGTAATGGACCAGATGCGCTGGGATTATCTCTACCGTTATTATGCGCGTTATAGCGAGACAGGCGGCTTTAAACGGCTGCTGAACCAGGGATTTTCATGCGAGAATACGCTGATTCCTTACGCACCAACCGTTACCGCCTGTGGTCATAGTTCTATTTATACGGGGACTGTACCTGCGGTAAATGGTATTTCCGGAAATGGCTGGTGGGATAAGGAAAAAATGCGTGCTGTATACTGTACGGAAGACAAAACGGTATCAACAGTAGGAAGCAGCTCCACGTTGGGAAAGATGAGTCCGCGGAACTTGCTGGTAACTACGATCTGTGATGAACTCAGGCTGGCTACTAATTTCAAAAGCAAGGTGATTGGTGTGGCCATAAAAGACAGAGGAGGAATTTTGCCGGCCGGACATAGCGCCAATGCTGCTTACTGGTATGATAACACAAACGGCAACTGGATCACCTCAACTTATTATATGAATGATTTGCCCAAATGGGTTACCGATTTCAACAGTCAGAAAATCGTTGAAAAATATTATGAAAAGGGATGGAATATTATGTACCCCTTAACGACCTACAAACAAAGTACAGCGGATGACAAAAGCTGGGAAGCAAAACCATTTGGGGCTGTATTCCCGTATGACCTCAAGAAATTCATTGGCAAAGACTACGGTAAAATTTCAACCACCCCGATGGGTAACAGCATGACTTTTGAATTTGCAAAAGCTGCTTTGTCGGCAGAACAACTAGGTACAGATGAGATCACCGATTTCCTGGCAGTGAGTTTCTCTTCACCGGATTATATCGGTCATACTTTTGGCCCCAATTCGGTGGAAGCTGAAGATGGATTTCTGCGGCTGGACCAGGAACTGGGCGCATTTTTGAATTACCTGGATTTAAAGGTTGGGAAAGGTCAGTATACGGTCTTTCTTTCTGCGGACCATGGTGCCGCACATGTGCCTGAATTTATGGAGGAAAACAGATTACCAGGAGGACGTGTGTATATTGGCAAACTGGTAGAGTCGATGAATAAAGGGCTGAAAGAAAAATATAATCTATCCGGCATTATAGTGAGTGATGACAACTACCAGATTCATCTGAACCATCCTTTGCTTGATTCTGCCAAAGCAGAAAAAGCCGAAATTATGCAATGGATCATTCAACAACTGCTGGCGGCCCCCGGAATAGACCGGGCATTTGCTTTAAAAGACCTGAATACCACTCCTCTGCCAGCCAGAATACGGGAAATGCTGAATAATGGGTATCATCCGGCCCGTAACGGAGATATCCAGTTTATTTTAAAACCTGGCTATATCGATGCCTATAGTACAACCGGCACAACCCATGGATTATGGAATCCTTATGATGCGCATATCCCTCTATTATGGTATGGCTGGGGGATCAAAAAAGGAAAAACCAACCGGGAAACATTTATGACAGATATCGCCCCGACACTGGCGGCCTTATTACATATTCAGATGCCAAGCGGAACCACTGGTGCCCCTATACCGGAAGTTCTTAAATAACACAGAAAAGAATGCGGATCAGGAATAGTTTTTGTATTTTCAGACAAGACTTGATCGCTAATCATTAATTGTTCCGTATGAATAAAACCCGTCTGTTCACGGCCCTTTTATTATTCATTTCAATAACAGCAGGTGCCCAGGAGGCGCCAGTTGACAGCATCCGGTTTTTTACAGACGAAGGGCTGATCCAGGTAAATCTCAGTACTGACCTGAGGCAGGTACAGACTGAAACCAGGCAAGGGGTATTTCAACAAGCTTCCATCAGCATGTTATTTCCAGACAGTACACTGATCAATGAAACGATCAGCGTGAGTGCCCGTGGAAATTTCAGACGGAACTATTGCCGGATTCCGCCGATGATGATGAATTTCCGGAATAAAGGCGCCCCCCGGTTACAATCGCTGGGCAAGCTGAAACTTGTAATTGGTTGTGGATTAAATCCGGTAGATGAAGAATTATTGCTGAAAGAATACCTGGTTTATAAAATATATAATATACTCGAGGACCGGAGTTTCCGCGTCCGGTTGATGAGAATTAACTATACAGATACCCGTAAAAAACTGAAACCTTTCAGTCAGTTTGCTTTTCTGATAGAAGATGATGGTGACTTGGCCAGGCGTAATGGATGCCATAAAAAAGATGAGGTAAAAATGATGACGGAGGCCACTAACCGGGATATGATGACTATGGTAGCCTTGTTTCAGTATATGATCGGGAATACCGACTGGTCCGTACCCACTAACCATAACATCAAATTGATTTTTGATAAAAAAAATAAGAACATCCCCCCCTATGTGATCCCCTATGACTTTGATTATTGCGGCCTGGTGGATGCCAGCTATGCGATACCTCATGAAACCATCGGGACAGAAAAAGTGACCGAACGGGTTTACCGGGGCTTTCCCCGGACGATGGAAGAACTCCAGATTCAACTGGATGTATTCCGGAGCAAAAAGGACAGTATTTTTAAAACCATAGACAGTTTTGAATTACTGAGTAGCAAAACAAGAAAGGAAATGACCAGTTACCTGCAGGAGTTTTTTGAACTGATTGAAAATAAAAGAGCCGTCAGCATGGCCTTTATTGATGAAGCAAGGGTCAATTAACCCGGATAGAAATGGATAAAAAAACAAGTCAGTAATATAACACCAAGAAAACAAAAACCAATGGACCTGAAAGAACAATTTGAAAAAGCGATTGCAGAAAGCAAAACCTTATCTGAGAAACCCAGTAACGATACCCTGCTGCAACTGTATTCATTATACAAACAGTCCAGCGAAGGAGATATCAATATTGACCCTCCGGCTAACCCGTTTGATTTTGTAGCCAAAGCAAAGTATGAAGCCTGGGCTGCTTTAAAAGGGAAATCCAATGCAGAAGCCATGACCGCTTATATTGAACTGGTGGCAAAGCTTAAGAACTGACGGTTAACCCTGTAATACAACCTGATTGTACTGAACTGAAAGTTCTTTTCCAACTGTCTCATAATTATATATAGATGACGCGTGGGAAGCAATAATGGCCCTGTTGTACCTGTTATACGTTTTTTTCAGGTCCAGCAGGGCTGTTTTCATAGCGGTTTCATCTCCGGGTTCTACCAGTACCCCATTCGAACCATTCAGCATTTCAGGAATCCCCCCTGTCCGGGTTGCAATAACAGGTAACCCGCAACACAGGGCTTCACTGATTACACAAGGTGCATTTTCTACCTGGCTGAATAATACAAGGGCATCACATTCCCGCATCCGCATTGCTACATCCCCGTAACTAACTTCACCACCAAACAATATGACACCAGCCGGCAGGTCCAGCCCTGAGGCGAATACAACCAGGCGTTGGTCCCGGTTTCCCAGCATCCATAATTCCAGCTCAGGATCCTCCTGCCAGGCCGCTGCAAAAGCCCGGAGCAATCCTTCCGGATTTTTCTGGGCATTCATACCCGAAACATGGATATACCGGAACTTTGTACGCTTCACATGATCTGTGACCTGGAAACAGAAGTGGTTTGTATCAACCACATTCGGGATTGGTGTTGCAGGCACTGGTAATACCAGGCGGTTTACCTGTTCTGCAAGATCCCTGCTCACCGGAAGAAACAAAGCCGTCTCCCGCATTATACGGGTTATCAGGCTGCGCATCCGCGCCGGTTGCCTGGAATAAGCAATTTCGCTTCCCGGCTGATAAATGGTCCAGTGTTCTGTGACCACAAAAGGGACTCCGTACGTTTGCTTTAACCATAATGCCAGCCGGCCGGCCGGGTAAGGAACATGAACATGAACTACAGAGGGGACTCCCTGATCTGCGAGATATGCTTTAATCACTTCTTTAAAAACCCTATTCCAACGCCGGTAAAACAGGTATCTCCCGGCCAGACTTTTTCCTTTGCCCAGGTAAACCATTTGCTCGATCAGACCCTTGCTTTCCTGCTTTTGAAACTCAATCTTTCCCGGGTGTAGGGATGCATCGGCCACCAATCGTATAACATGAATATCATTGAATAAGGAAGCAGCCCGGGCATGTCGCTGAATAAAATCCCCATCGAACGGATCGGCCCGGTTGGGGTACCAGCTGCAAAGCCATAGTATTTTTTTCCGGGTCATAGGACTAAAATAAACCAGTATCACGGGCGGACAAAAGAAATTGCCGATTAATTATACATTTGTCTATGGCAATGATGAAAAGGTTCCGCAACATGCGGTCAGAAGACAATACCGGGTTCGGGAATAGCAGTAATAACAGCGGACGATTTTTTGATCGCCGTACCGGTGGTGCCAATGTGCACAAAAAAGGAGTAAGCCTGCTCAACCGGTATAGCTGGTATCACACAATGCTGGGAATGCCAAGGGGGAAATTTCTTTCACTCTTATTACTCATTTATGTATCGGTTAACCTGGTTTTTGCCGGCATTTATTACCTGATTGGAGTGGAACACCTGGCCGGTATTGAGCGCAGCCATAATCTAAAGGAGTTCTCAGAAGTATTTTTCTTCAGTACGCAGACATTCACCACGGTAGGATATGGCCGGATCAGTCCGACCGGATTCCTGACCAGTGCCATTTCGACTTTTGAAGCGTTTATAGGGCTGCTGAGTTTTGCTATAGCCACCGGGCTTTTTTATGGCCGGTTTTCAAGGCCACAGGCCTTCCTTAAATTCAGTGACACAGCCCTGGTCGCCCCTTATAAAGACGGAAGCGCACTGATGCTCCGGATGACGCCTTTCAAAAACAACCTGCTCTCTGAAGCCGAGGTTAAACTGACATTAGCCATGCGCGTGGAGGAAAATGGAAAAATCGCCAATAAGTTTTTTACGTTGCCGGTTGAAATTGATAAACTGAATTCATTTTCACTGAGCTGGACCATTGTGCATCCGCTCAATGAAAAAAGTCCCCTGGCTGGTTTTACAGAAGAGGATTTCGGGAATACAGATCTGGAACTGATGGTATTCGTAAAAGCTTTTGATGAGATCTTTTCCAATACAGTGGTTGCCCGTTGGTCCTATATTACGAAAGAGTTTGTTTGGGGTGCCCGGTTCAATCCGATGTTTTATGCCGGAACTGACCGTCAAAGTACGTACCTGGATATTTCACTGCTGAACAGTTATTCCCCGGCGACCATTCCTGCTGCATCCAATACCTTTTAGTTGGTTACCGGTATGAGCCGGATAAATTCTTTACGGTTGAGGTAATAGAATGTAAGTAAATAAATCAGCGGAATAAAACTGAAGACTTTTAAAACCAGGAGCCCGGTATAAAAACCGGAAAGATACAAACCCGCCATCATCAGGAATCCGAACAGCAGTTGCCGGTCACTGATGGCACAAGCCACTTTAAAACAATAGACGGGCAATTCGGTATAGACCAGTTTTAAAGGAGTAGTAATATGGTAACCATCCGTAATCACTATCCGGGGGTTGTTGGCCCCCACGGGAATCACCACCGGTTTTGTGTTACTAAGCGGGTATATTTCACGCCCGTTCACAACTGCTTTTATTTTCAGAAAACTGAGCAGCACCTGATTCTTTCGTTGCAAGACAATATGATAGGGGGCAGTAATAACTTACTGTTTTGTTGATAAAAACGGATTCATTATCACTGCCCTTTATGCTTATTTCAGGGCTTTGATAATTGCGATAAAATCACTGGCCACCAGGGATGCCCCTCCCACCAATCCGCCATCCACATCCGGGCAGGCAAATAATTCCGCGGCATTACCGGCTTTCACGCTTCCGCCATACAGGATGGGAATTTCGTTGGCCAATGCAGTCCCGTATTTATCCGTAATCACTGACCGCAGAAACTGGTGTATTTCCTGTGCCTGGGCCGTGCTGGCTGTCTTACCGGTACCAATCGCCCAGATCGGTTCATAGGCAATGATGATCCCTTTCATACTTTCTGCCGGTAAATGAAAGAGTGATTCTTTTAATTGGGCAGCCACAAATTCATTCTGTGTTCCGGCTTCCCGGATATTCAACGGTTCCCCGCAACAAAAGATCGGGGTGATCCCGGTCTCTAGGCAGAGATTCACTTTTTCGGCAAGCATTGCATTGGTTTCCCCATTATATTCCCGGCGCTCGCTGTGACCGATCACGCAATAGTTCACACCGATTGACTGTAACATTTCAACGGATACTTCACCCGTGTAAGCACCGGCGGTTTTATGATGACAGTTCTGAGCAGCGGCATGATAATTAAATTCATCGGCTACTTCGCTCCGTGTCATGATCAGGTATGGAAAGGGCACTGCAAAAATGGTATGTTGGTGCGGGGCCAGGCTGATTCCTGCATCCAGGATATCATCCAGCAGTTTTTCCCCATCCTGGTAAGTCAGATTCATTTTCCAGTTTGCAGCGGCGATTTGTTTTCTCATTATTTAGTTTTAAACAGGTTTAAAATTTTTCAAAGATATACTGAAGGATCATTTTTTCGTCTGCCGAAATTACGGTTCCTTTTAGTTTTTTCCATCCTTCAATATCGGTCATTGCCTTTTCAAAACGATACCGGCTTAACCCCTCACTGCCCCAGGAAAAGCTCGGAATAAATTTAGGGGTGAGCCCGTTTCCAAATACATTACAACTAACACCTATAACCGTACCTGTATTGATTGATGTATTAATGGCTGTCTTAGAATAATCACCCATCATCACCCCGCATTTGGGGCCGGCCACCACTTCTCCTTCCGGTGTCCATACTTTCACGGGGCTGGCATTGTTTTTCAGGTTGGAATTGCTGGTACCTGCTCCCAGGTTGCACCATTCGCCGATCACGGCATCACCCAGGTAGCCTTCATGTGCTTTATTGCTATAACCAAAAAGTACAGCATTCTTGATCTCTCCTCCCCCAACACAACCCGGACCAAGGGTGGTGGCACCGTATATCTTTGTACCCATTTTAAGGCAGGATTTCTCGCCCATCGCAAATGGCCCCCTGATGAGACATCCTTCCATGATTGAGGCCTCCTTGCCGATATAAACAGGTCCTGTGGATGCATTGATGATACAATGTTCCACACTGGCCCCTTTTTCAATAAAAACCTGGCCGGGTTTAATGACTTTATTGGTCCGTGAGATTGTCTGTGATTTCCGGCGGGCCGTAAGCAGTTTAAAATCCTCCCGGATGGCCTGGTCATTTAAACGGATGATATCCCAGGGGTATTGAATGGTCTGAATTGCTTCTTTAAAACTCACCACGCGGGATACCCTGATCCGGTGTTTATCGGTCATTTGCTTACGGCTGAAACGGTAAGCGATATTATAGCCGTCGAGGGTGGCAATGCATTCCCCGTTTTTCAATAGCCGGATTGCTTTGACCAGCGAAGGGGAAGGCAGCACATTCCCATGAATCATAAAGCAATCGTCTTTGCCAATCACGGCTTCCACATCGACAGCGCGGGAAAGATCCTTATAATCGTCTTCTTTTTTATCAAACGAAGGAAGACCGAGCATTTTCTCCCATTTCTCCCGGATGGTCAGGATGCCTACCCGGATATCCTGGAGTTGGCGGGTGAGGGTAAATGGATGGAGTTTTTCCGGCTGGCAGAACTCCTCCGTAAAAATGATCTTGTTCATGGAGTGGAAATATGTGTAAAAATAAACAACCTCCCGGAGAACCGGGAGGTTTAAAGTATAGCCATGAAAAACAAAACTCCTCGCTTTCGCAAAGAGCTCTGCACAAGTTAATGTTTTTCTTATTTTTTTGCGTACTTCTTGTTGAATTTGTCGATACGTCCTGCCGTATCCACCAGCATGTTTTTACCGGTAAAGAAGGGGTGCGACATGTTCGAAATCTCCAGCTTGATCAGGGGATAATCTTTACCATCTTCCCACTGAACGGTTTCTTTGGAAGCGGCGGTAGAACGGCTCAGGAAAGAATGTCCGTTACTCATGTCTTTAAAAACTACTAACCGGTAGCTGTCGGGATGGAGTCCTTTTTTCATAATACTATGATTTTTAAGGCTATACGGATTTTGCCGTATAGATGAATAGATAAATTTGGGTTGCAAATATAGGCCGGAAGCGGCTTTCGGCCAAATAAAGGGGCAAAAAGATGAAAGCGCCAAGTGAGCTCAGTTTCCGGCTTTCGCCTTCCACTTACTTACCCGACGCTTTCTGAAAACCGCCTTATTGAAGGGCTGTTTCCGGAGATTTTCCACCGTTTGAAAGGCTTCTGAATCCCCTTTTGCATTTCTGTCTTATTGCTAAGACATCGTGCAGTTGTATACCAAATCTAATCTTTTTAAAACCCTGTTTCCAAATTTTCAGCCAATATGATATGCACCCATTCTGCACTTAATTATGCACCTGAAATAGCCGCTTATCCCCCATTTAATCCCGCATATTCACATATTGAAGCGGGAACCCGAGATTGGCTGTTTTGCAGAGCTGGATCACCGACTGCAGGTCATCTATTTTCTTTCCCGTTACCCGTACCAGGTCATCATTGATTGATGCCTGTACCTTCAGCCCGGCGTCTTTTATCAGCTTGACGATCTTTTTGGCATCTTCCTGTACCAGGCCATTCCTGACTTTCACTTCTTTTTTCCAGACCTTCCCGCTTTGGGCTCCTGCTTTGGATGCATCAAAAGCCTCGGGTGCAATCCCCTGTTTATGGGCCCGGTTGATCAATACATCAATCAGTTGTCCCATTTTCATATCGTCATCGGTTTCCAGCTTGAGCAGAAACTCCTTTTTATCCAGGTTAATCACCACATGGGACCCTTTAAAATCAAACCGGTTTGTGATTTCTTTGTTGGTTACATTGACGGCATTGTCGAGTGCCTGGGCTTCTACTTTACTGACAATATCAAAGGATGGCATAGTTGTTCGTTTTGGTATTTTACAAATATAAAAAAAGTCCGGCCGCAGCGGCCGGACTCTGGAAAAGATTTAATGGATAAGGTTTTAATTATCGCCCCCTGTTTTTACGCGGTTCTGCTCATCGGAGGCGCCGCCTGTTTTCCGCTTCTGCCCGTTGTTATTCATTTTACCCTTACTGAAACGGTAGGTGAATCCAAGCGCTACCTGGCGGGAATCCCGGCGTTGCTGAAAAGCGGCATCGATATTACTGTATTTAATGGTCCCTTTAATTTTCTGTGAGTACAGCACATCACGCATATTCAGCCGTAAAGTTCCTTTGCCTTTGAATACCTGTTTGCTGAATCCCATATTCATCATCCCGAATCCTTTGATCCGGAACACTCCTTCCACTCCACCTGTCATATAGAAACCGCCAAGTTCTGCACTGAGTGTTTTGCCCAGTTTAAACTGGTTATTGGCATTGAACTGTCCGGTAGTGGCACTGATCGTTACGGGATCGCCATTAAGGATTCCTTCAAAACGGTTATTGAACAGGTTGGCATAGATATTTCCGGTCCACCATTTATTCAACTGCCCGCCTGCACTAACGGCAATCCCATACTGCCTTTGTTTGGCAATATTCTGCTTGCGGATCACTGTTTCGTTTTTGTCCGGATCCTGTTCCAGCACATCATTCATGATATCGGTGGTACGGGTATAGTTCAGGGTGGTATTCAGAAATCCTTTATAAGTATGACTCAGTTCAATATTCTGGGAGAACTGGGGTTGCAGGTTGGGATTCCCCTGCTCAAATGTGTATTTGTCCAGGAACATGATAAACGGATTCAGGTCTTCATAATCAGGACGCTCCACCCGGCGGCCATAATTCAGTCCGAATGTGTTTTTTTCATCCGCCGTATACTGCAGAAAGGCGGTTGGAAATAACTGGGTATAGTTTCTTTTGAATTTATCGCCAGTCGTTACCTGGTTACCTTTTGCATTGGTGTTTTCCAGACGCAGTCCCAGTTGTGCGGTCAGTTTCTTTGACAACGGGCGGCTGTAATTGACATAGGCCGCATTGATATTCTCCTCATAAATGAAATGATTGCTGCGCCCGAAGTCCCTGACCCGGATGCCATAATTCAGGCTGTCGTAAATGGCATTATTATCCGTGTTTACAAAACTGGTCTTCACTCCCGCTTCAAACCGGGCCCCCTTGGCCAGCGGATGAACATAATCCATTTTACCAGAATAGATATGGATATCCTGGGGCAGGCTGCCCAGTAAAGTATCAGCTTTCATCAGGGGTGCACCACTTGCATCATAATACGCATTCACCAGGTCCTGCAGGTTGGTACTGTTGTAGGTCAGGAAATCCGCATCTGCCGTTAATTCACGACCGGTGGAATCAAACACATGCCTGAAATTCAGATTGGCACTGTAGTTCTGCCATTTCTTATCATTCGATGCACTGGCAAAAGTCCGGCTCAATAAGGTCCGGTTGGGGTCGGAGATCAGTACATCACTGCTGTTACCAAAGGTTCCGGGATTATTAAATCCATTCAGCACAATTCCAAAAGTGGTTTTCTTTGTGGCAAAATAATCAAAGCCGAGTTTGGCATTGAAATTCTCGCTATTATCCCGCATCCTGGATTCCTGGTCAAAGTAGGAACGTACTTCTTTAGTGGACGACTCAATGAATTTCCGTTGTATGTCGAGATCCTGAAAGTTTTTCCGGTTATTATAACCCAGGGTGGTGAAAAAATTGACTTTATTTTTCCGGTAATTAAATGTTACCGACTCATTGAATTTGGGATAGCGACCCTGGCTCCAGGTGGTGGAGATGGAACCATTATATCCAAACTGTTTGGTCTTCTTTGTTTTGATATTAATTATACCGCTGTTGCCGGCTGCATCGTATTTGGCCGGAGGATTCGTCATAATCTCAATCTGGTCCAGCTGATTGCTGCTGAGGCTGCGCAGGTAATTGGCCAGGTCGGTACCGGATAAATAACTGGGACGGCCATCGATAAATACCTGTACGCCCTGTTTTCCTTTCAAACTGATATTACCATCCTTATCAACAGAGATACCCGGCGATTTTTCCAATACTTCCATGGCTGATGTACCCACATTGGTTACCGATGCCTCTACATTCACGACGGTCTTATCAATCCGTTGCTCGATAAGCGGTTTTTTGGCAGTTACTGTAACCCCGCCCATGGATTTGGGCTGTGGGATCAGGTCGATGTTTTTTAACACGATCAGCTCATTGGTGTCATTCAGTTCAACAGTCTCAGAATAGCCCTTTTCATGCCCAACGGCTGAAATACGTACGAAGTACCTGCCCGCTGCCACTCCCTCAAATTCAAACCGCCCATTGCGGTCGGCGACACTGATTTTTGCCACACTCGAGTCGCTGGCCCTTAAAAGGGTAATGGTAGCCGATTCCAGGATTTTTGCACTACCATCAGTTACGGTACCCTTAATCCGGCCTGTTCCGTTCTGGGCCTGGCTTATCATCGATACAGCCAGAAGGGCGATTGCCATAAAATGTTTAAAATATCTCATAATCGTTGATTTTAATGTGTAGTACCTGCCTTTGAATATTACATCCCAAAATTCAGTACTTTGCATTACATAGTTCATTGTTTTAAATTAAACGGCCTGTTTCAGGGATGTTCGGCCGTTTCTAAGTATGGAAGTATGACGGTTTGAGGCAAACCGGGTTACAAATCAGCCCTTGTTTCGTATTAATGGCGATTTAGACGGATAGACGGAATATTGACCACGGTCAATAGTAAATAAGGATTGGGGGCAGGTGGAAGATCTCTCTAGAGCCCAAATTCAGCCCGAATTGCTTCCGCATAAGTGCGGCCGGAGGTAAGCCGGGTTCCGGCTTTATCGTCCATTATAAAGAGATAACGGCCATTAAAATGCCGGTGCATCTCACGGATGCGGTCCTTATTGATAATATACGATTTCTGAATGCGGTAAAACTGGGAAGGCAGTTTTTCGGAAAGGGTGGTAAGGGAATGATCCGTCAGGTGCTTGACACCTTCAGTCGTATGTATGTAAACATATTTGTCCTCCGCTTCCATATAAGCAATCTGTTCAAAGCGCAGCAGGATGATCCGGTCCCCTATTTTGATCGGCAAGGCGGTTGCTTTGGGTGGGGCCTGTAATTGACGGATTATTTCCTGAAGTCCGCTCACATCAATGCCCGGACCTGGTCCTGCAATTTTTCCAAACTCCGTTAATTTCCGGATACTTTGCTCCAGTCGTTCTTCCTTGATCGGTTTCAGGAGGTAATCAATGGAAAAACTTTCAAAGGCCTTGATGGCATATTGCTCGTAAGCGGTGGTGAAAATAATATTGGGTTTATAATCGAGCTGTTCAATTACTTCAAAACCGGTGAGGTCGGGCATCTGAATATCCAGAAAAATAAGATCCGGACGGAGGGCGTGAATTTTCTCAATAGCTTCCCTCCCGTTTCCCGCCTCGTCAATCACTTCAATACTTCCACTGAATTCAGCTAACAGGCTTTTCATGAGACGGCGGGCAGCCGGCTCATCATCAATGACAATCGTTTTAAATAACCGGTTCATTCTTGATCAGTTTATTTAATGTAAGTACCACTTGTTTTTCCGGTTGATTGATAAACCGTATTTCATAGAGGCCGGGAAATAACAGGTCCATTTTATCGTATACACTTTTTACGCCATAACCGGGTGTGAGCTCATCCGGAAATGCGGGACCATTATCCGCGATAGAAATCTGCATTTGCTCTCCCTGTATATTTACACTCAGGTGAATCTCGGTCATCAGTCCGGTAGCTTTCAACCCATGCTTCACCGCATTCTCCACCAGGGGTTGCAGGAGAAACCGGGGTAACAGGTAATGTCCGGCCTCTGGTTCTAGCGCCACTGTGTAATTGAGCTGATCCTCAAAACGGATCTTCTCAATCTGCAGGTAAACTTCCGTCATCGCCACTTCATCATTTACACTGGAGAAATTATTCTGGCTGTAATTAATGCTGTACCGGAACAAGTCTGCCAGGGCAATGGTCATACGCCGGGCTTTTTTGCCATCTGTAACAGACAGATCAGCAATAGAATTAAGTGCATTGTACAGAAAATGCGGATTCACTTTGGAATGCAGCGCATCCAGTTCTGCCTTGGTCTTCAGCGCCATCAGGCGGGTAACTTCCAGTTCTTTTTCATTCAGTTTCCGCTTACGGTCCAGTTCCACATAACTAACCGATGCATAAATCAGTCCGGCCGTGGCCGCATTATAAAAGCTGAAAAGCAACGTGGCTTTGAGTTTTACAAATTTCATCCCGTTTTCAAAATAATTGATCCCGGTATAGATGATCAAGGCAGAGACAATAATCGTAAGAATGATGACCGCATGATAGCGGACAAAACTGAGTTGTTTCAGCGATTTGATCCGGTTGACCAGAAGAAAAGAATTATAGACAAAGAAAGTGATGAGTATGGTATTCAGTACCTGGAATAAAGCCGCTTTTGCCCAACCTTTCTGGGCTGCTTCCACGAAGAGTTCAGATGAAATGGCCGTCAGGGAAAACATAAAACAAATGGCCACGAGTAGAACAGCCAGGTTTTTCCTTAGCCATTGATTGGGTATACCGGTAAACAGTCTGTTGAATACCGACATCAGGTAAATGGCGAGGGTCAGCATGATGGCAGACCCTCCGATGATGATAATCTGGATCCAGAACGGTATTTGCATGGGGGCAAGATATTAAAACCGGGCATAAAAATGAGCGTTTACCCGCCAACTACCCTATTTCAGGTGTGAACTGATTATCTTGCATAAAAATTTAAAATGATCATTGATTTCAGGTCCGATACGGTCACCCGACCCACCCCGGGTATGCGGGAAGCCATGATGAAAGCCCCGGTGGGGGATGATGTATTTGGAGAAGATCCCTCCATCAATACCCTCCAGGAAATGACCGCGGACCTGTTTGGCATGGAAGCGGCATTATTTTGTCCTTCCGGCACCATGACCAACCAGATTGCGATCAAATGTCATACCCAACCCGGTGATGAAGTGATTTGTGATGAGAGCTCCCATATTTATCAGTATGAGGGAGGCGGGATTGCATTGAACTCAGGAGCCTCTGTCAAATTATTATATGGTGATCGGGGCCGGATTAACGCCCGCCAGGTGGAAGAAGCGATCCAGCCAGATGATGTACACCGGGCACATACCCGTATGGTATCCCTGGAAAACACCAGTAACCGGGGAGGTGGCAGTTGTTATACGTTCAGTGAAATACAGGCGATACAACAGGTATGTATGCGGCATGACCTGGCTTTTCACCTCGATGGAGCCCGTCTCTGGAACGCAATCGTGGCCAGGAAAGAAGATCCCCTGCATTATGGTAAAGTATTTGACAGTATCTCAGTTTGCCTGAGTAAAAGCCTGGGATGTCCCGTAGGCAGTTTATTACTGGGCACTAAGGACTTTATCAAAAAAGCAAAACGATACCGAAAAGTATTCGGAGGTGGCATGCGGCAAGGTGGTTTTATGGCGGCTGCAGGTATCTACGCCCTGGAGCATCACATAGAAAGACTGAAAGAAGATCATGCAAATGCCAAAGCGATTGCAACTGCTATTTCATCCCGCAGTTTTGTCAAAATGATGTTGCCGGTGGAAACCAATATCATCATTTTTGAACTCGATGAAAGCCTGACGGCCCCGCAACTGGTTGCCCGCCTGAAAGAACAGGATATTCTGGGATATGCTATTTCTCCCAACCGGGTAAGGTTAGTGACGCACCTGGACATTACTCCGGCCATGACCGAAAAAACAATTCAAGTATTCAACCAATTATAAAATCATGTTACCCCGTATCAACCCCACACAAACCAATGCCTGGAAAAAACTGAAAGCACACCAGGCGGAAATCAGCCAGACCAATATGCGTGAATTATTCCGGCAGGACAGTGAGCGGTTTCTGAAATATTCACTCTGTACAAAAGACCTTGTTTTCGATTATTCAAAGAATATCCTGAATGAGCAAACCCTTCAATTGCTCGAGGAACTGGCAATGTCGTGTAAACTACCTGAAGCTATTCAATCGATGTTTAACGGGGAGCAGATCAATGCAACTGAAAAACGGGCAGTCCTGCATACAGCCCTCCGCAATTTTTCTGGTAAGCCGGTATTCACACAGGGAGTGGATGTAATGCCCGGCATTAAGAAAGTACTGAAAAAAATGAAGGGGTTCTGTGAGCAGATCCATAGCGGGAAGCACCGGGGGTATACCAATAAGAAAATAAAGTACATTGTCAATATCGGTATTGGTGGTAGTGACCTGGGGCCGCTGATGGTAACGGAGGCCCTGAAACCTTATTGGATGGAGGGGATTGAAACCTATTTTGTATCCAATGTCGATGGCACCCATATTTCGGAAACCCTGAAAAAAGTTGATCCCGAACGTACACTTTTCCTGGTCGCCTCTAAAACATTCACTACCCAGGAAACCATGACCAATGCCCTGACGGCCCGTGACTGGTTCCTTAAAAAAGCGAAAAAGGAAACATATGTGGCCAAACATTTTGTAGCCCTGAGCACAAATGAAAAGGAAGTGGTGAAATTCGGAATAGACAAGAACAATATGTTTGAATTCTGGGACTGGGTTGGTGGACGTTATTCACTCTGGAGTGCTATTGGACTTTCCATTGCACTGACCATCGGCTATAAAAATTTTGAACAACTGCTTAAAGGGGCTCATCATATTGATGAACATTTTGCGACCTCCCCTTTCGGGAAAAATATACCGGTGATCATGGCCCTGACGGGTATCTGGTATACCAACTTCTTCGGTGCTCAGTCTGAAGCAATTCTGCCTTATGATCAATACCTGCATCGCTTTGCCGCTTATTTTCAGCAAGGCAATATGGAAAGTAACGGGAAAAGTGTGGACCGGAATGGCGAACCGGTTGATTATGCCACTGGCCCGGTGATCTGGGGTGAACCCGGCACGAACGGACAACATGCTTTCTATCAGCTGATCCACCAGGGAACCCCGCTGATTCCCTGTGATTTTATTGCCCCGGCACAATCGCAGAATCCGATTGGCGATCACCATGTAAAACTGCTGAGTAATTTCTTTGCCCAGACCGAAGCCCTGATGAATGGAAAAACAGAAGCAGAGGCGGAAGCAGAGCTGGAGAAACAAGGTTTGAGTACGGAGGAAATAGCCAGATTACTGCCTTTTAAAATTTTTAATGGCAACCGGCCTACTAATTCTATTCTTCTTAAAAAAGTAACTCCATTTACACTGGGCGAACTGATTGCCCTTTATGAACACAAAATTTTTGTACAGGGGGTTATCTGGAATATTTATAGTTTTGATCAATGGGGTGTGGAACTGGGTAAACAACTGGCCAATAAAATTTTACCTGAATTAAAAGGTAAAACACCTGTTACGAATCATGACGCTTCGACCAACGGATTGATCAATAGTTGGAAAAAAATGAAATAATAGCTAAATTAGACAGCATAAAACCTGTTTTATGAAAGTAATCTTTCTTTCCATTGGCCTGCTGGCCGTTACATCAGTTGCTGGTCAGCAAAAAGAAACGATTGACCTGGATGAACTCATCCGGTACCGGTACGATTCATCCCTGCACAAGATGAAATGGTCATCGGAATTTTTACAAAAGCAATTAAATCCAGCCCCAAACCCGAACAACCAGCCTGAAAGCAAGGACCTTAAGGGGCAACTGGATTATCAATTACCCAATGGCGATCTGGTATTCCGTTTACCAACCGACCGGATGCCCTGTGTAAAACCAGGGAATCAGCTGGTGTATACCATGCCTGTTCTTCCAAATAAAAAAGAACAGATCCAACCTGAGAAGCCGGGTAGTATCCCCAATCCGGCGTTATAAATAACCGAATAGGTCATATGTATCTGCTTAGGGGATGGCGGCTACGCCGCTTTTTTAACACATAGTCACATAGAGACATAGGAGAGACATAGAAAGCGAATGTATTTCTATGTCTCTCCTATGTTATTCTTATAGCATCATCCTGCTTTAGATCAGTTGTGTTTGTAAGGATTGCTGATCTTTAGTTGAAATTCTAACCCTATGTGTTAAAAAATTCCGTGAAGCGGATGGCGGCTACGCCGCTTTTTTAACACATAGTTACATAGAGACATAGGAAACACATAGTCAGAAATTGGATACTATGTGTCTTCTATGTTATCCTTTTAGCGTGTTCCCCCTAAAGGTCTGCGGTATTTATAATGCTATAAGAACTTTAGTGAAAAATTAAACCTATGTGTTAAAGTATTCCGCGTAGCAGATAGAGGTCACGCCGATTCATATTGCCATAATTCAAATTCCTTAACGACAAAAGACCAGCTGGGCGTCATAAAAAAAAAGCCCTCCGTTGACCGGAGGGCTTTGTATAAAGTGAGTGGATACTACTTCATCTTAGTGAACCAGAACCAGACCAGAGATTACTTTACCGCTGTACTCATGGGCTACTTTCACCACATAAGTTCCGCGGGCCATTCCGCTCAGATCAAAGTTCATGCTCAGGTAAGGTGTAGACCGGTAGTTCAGGTCAAATGTACGGCTAGTGATCAGCTGGCCTTTCGGATTGTAGATGGAAACAATACGCTTTTCAGCAGTATTGCCTGCATAGTACAAACGTACCTGGAAGGCACCCGGAGTCGGGTTCGGATAGATCCAGAGTTTATCTGAAGCTTCTGCACCGATTACCAGTTGGTTAGATGTATTTACACAACCGTTCACATCCGTTACAGTAGCCTGGTAAGTTCCCAGTGCATCCACTGAAGCCGTTTGTGTGTTAGTATTACCAGTCAGCGGCGCACCATTCAGTGTCCAGCTCCAGCTGTTTGTTGCAGCAGCAGCAGGTGTGCTTGAACCGGTAACATTGGTTGTTGTACCCGGAACCACATTCACCACAGGTGAAGCGATTGTTACAACAGGCAGTGCGTTCACAGTCAAGGTACCAAAGTTGGTAGATGTGAAGCTTGCACAAGCACCGCTGGAGGCAACCACTCTGTAGCGATAACCAGTCATACCAGAAGTTACATTAGAAACAGTCAGTGTTGCTGAAGTAGCACCGCCGATATTGCTCCAGGTCAGACCAGCATCGGTGCTGCGCTGCCATTGATAAGTGGTATTAGTACCGCCTGTAACGGTAGAACCGAATGTAGTGCTACCACCAAGACATACGGCACGTGTGGCCGGAGTAACAGTTGCAGCAGTAATCGGAGCGCTGACAGTAACAGGGACTGTTGTAGTTGCAGAAGTACATGGTGTCGGTGTAGTGAAAGACACGGTGTAATTGTTCACACCTGCGGCAGTCGGCAACACATACACTGAAGTTGCAGGAGTTCCTGTATAAGCTGTGGTTGCAGCGGCATCAGTAAAGATCGTACCGGCAGGACCAGCCCATGTTCCTTGTGCAAAGTTCGGTGCAACATAAGTAATGGCGAGTGACCAGCCGGTCAGGGTTCCTGCGTCACCGTTAAACCAGTCAGACAGACCGAGGTTCCAGGTACCGTTAATGGTAGTCAGGAGTGTTGGCCAGTCCATACCGGCTACAGTCTGATACCCTGTTCCTGAACCACCAGGTCCTACAGAAGGTCCGTAGAACTGGAGACGGTCAGCCCTGAAAGTACCAGTACGTGGAGCAGCAAAACCACTCAGTGCAACTGTACCAGTAGAACTGATCACCGTATTGGTAAAGTTGTCAGTACCATTACTACCTGTACCACCATCCAGCTCAGCTATCAGGTTCATGTTTGCACCATTCGGAGCAAGCAGGTTGATTTCGAGGTCACCTACCCATGTATGGTTGATATTAAGGCGGAGACTTACGTCTGTAATAACAGAACCGTTAGGAATACCACTTACGTTCACTGAATTCCAAACACCATTAGGTGTGGCATCAGGAATAGCCAGTGGCAAACCAGCAGAAGCTGTAAAGGTTGTTGTAGTCGGTGCAGATACAATATTGGTTAATGACAGTTGCTGAACACTACCCAGACAGATGCTGGCAGAAGCAGGGCTCACAACAGGTTGAATTGCATTAACTGTTAAAGTAGAAGTTGTTGAAAAATCAACAGCTGAACAACCACCGGAAACTAATGCACGGTACTGGTAGCCGTTGAAAGCAGCAGTAACGTTTGTGAGAGTCAGTGTTGCAGTAGTTGCACCTGAATAAACACCACCATTGGTAACATTCTGCCAGGCAGAAGTACTATTTGGTCTCCATTCCCATCCGTAAACAGGAAGTGTACCGGTAGCTGCCACAGTAAAGCTGGCATTGCTGCCGCATGTAGTGGTTACAGTTGTTGCAGGGTTGCTGGTAATTGTAACAGGAACACAAGGAGCAATCGTTACATTATAATCTTCTGTTTCACCAAAAGTGATTGCAGAACAGGCCAGGCCACTGGTCCAGGCGGTGCTGAAACGAACCCTTACCCGCATACGGGTAGTGATGTTTGGCAGTCCGGCAGGGATTGCAATATTGGCAGTGATTACTCCTCCATTACCTACGTTACTTCCAACGTTGGTAAACTCAGACGCTTCAAACTGACCGTTCTGGTTATAATCGATCCATACTGCAACTTGCTCTGTCCAGGTTGTTGGAACATTTACAGTAATAGGATTCGCTGCGCCAGAATAAACGATCGGTGCAGGTAATGTATTAGTATAGTTACCATAGCCATTCGGGCTACAGGCAGATGAATTGTCTAATGTGCTGATACGAACCCGGGTGATCACATCATCGTCAGAACAATCAGATGCAGCAGGCGTACAATAACAACCTGAAGGAGGTGTCAGGGCTACCTGTAATGGATTGGATGCAGTGGTATTACCAGAGCAGGTTACATTACAACGGTAATAAGTGGCGGCTGTCAGTGTAGTGGTATAAGTGGCACCAGTAGCACCCGAGATGTTAGACCAGGTGGTTCCATCAGGAGAAGACTGCCACTGATAAGTTACACCAGTACCATCTGTCAGATTCTGAAGAGACAATGTAAAGTTTGTACCCGGACAAGCCGTAGATAATGTAGAAAGGGTATTACCCGGTGCAGGAGTACCGGCACAGGGGAAGTTGGCAGAAAGAGTTACACTACCGCCAAAAAATGCGGGGGTGTTACCAGAAGGCAATGCTGGAAATACTCCGGCATAACCCACATTCTGGGCTGCGATCTGTGCATTACCAACTTTAAGGCTTACTCCGCTTACTGTAAAAGTATTCGGTGTTGGTGTGGGTGAAAAAGAAAATGCCATACCCGTTGAAGCTACCACTGCAAAACGGTATTGGGTATTAGCGGGAATTAGAAAAGTCATACCTGTTAAAATAGGTACAGTAGCCAGCGCCGCAGGAACCGTAGCAGTACCTGTGGCAATCTGAATCCAGTCAGGTGCACCCACAGTAGTTACAGGTCCGGATAAAGAAGCGGAACTGTAATAAAGCGTGATGTTAGAAGTAGAACCGGCAACAGAGGTGAAATAAGGAGCCATCTGCATGCTCAGATCTGTGAATACTCTCGGAGTGGCATTCGCATTTTCAATAACGAAAGTCTGCACCAGGGGTGCAGGGTTGTTAATGGAGTAATCTCCATTGAAATTTGTACCAGATGCAGTAGAAACTGTCTGGGCATTTGTGGTCCCTGCAAAGAGGGAGAAAACAGCAATGAACAGCGGGGTTAGGAAATAAAAAACCCCACGTTTTTTAAGCGTAAATTTTGGTTGCATAGAAACAATTTTATGTTGATAAGCACTCCTTGAGAAAGGAGAAAGTCCATAATCCGGAACTAAGTTAGTTTTTTTTTGTTATCTGCGAATAAAAAGTGAAAATTTCTGTAAAATTTACGCAGACGAAACATATATAATAAAAAAAGCACCTGTTTTTTCAGGTACTTTTAATATAAAATCGTTGATAGATTACCATTTATCTACTTCTTCAGCTGCTGTTCCTGATTCGGTGCCTGACTCGGCAACCGGGGCTGAAGAGGCAGGAACTTCATCAATGGAAGCTGAAACTGTTTCCTGTGTACTGGCTTCAACAGTCCCGCCTTCTATTCCATTATTATACTCATCTGAATCTTCATGGTTGAATGCGTCAAAATCAAAATCGGGCATCAGTTCTGTCTTCACATAATCTACGGCCTCACCAAGGGCTTTGATAAACTTATTAAAGTCTTCCTTATATAAGAATACCTTATGACGGTCATAGCCATTATCATCAAACCTTTTCCGGCTTTCTGTAATCGTGAGGTAATAATCATTGCCACGGGTAGCTCTTACATCGAAGAAATAAGTTCTTCTTTTTCCGGCACGAATCCGTTTACTGTAGATGCTCTCCATTTTCTTATCATTGTTCTCGTACGCCACTGTATAAGTTTTTAGCAGTTAATGAATTACTTTGGTTTTGGGTGCTACAAATATAGAGATGTTTTCGAAACGGCCAAATCGGCATCCGACTTTGTTTCAGCGGACAGTAAGGTCTTTTATTAGGAAAAAGGTCAGCTTACCGGGGGGATTGGTTCAGTATCCTGCTGTTGCTTCCTGTAAAGAGAAGCATAATAGCCGTTCACGGCCAGCAATTCTTCATGAGTGCCGGTTTCTGTTATTCTGCCATTTTCCAGCACCACTACCCTATCAAAATTGAACAGTGAGAAAATACGGTGGGTGATTATAATGGCTGTTTTTGCTTCCAGGTATTCGTTGAGCCCACTGATAATGGCTTTTTCGGTACTGGCATCCACGGCACTCAGGCAATCATCAAAAATGACTATTTCCGGGTTCTTGATCAACGCTCTGGCAATTGAAATCCGTTGTTTCTGGCCCCCGCTAAGCGTTACTCCCCGTTCCCCGATCATGGTCTCATAACGTTCTGAAAATCCCTCAATTTCCTTGTCTACACTGGCCCTGCCGGCAGCCCCCTCCACCTGGGTATGGTCATAAGCAGTAAGCCCAAACCCGATATTATTTTCAACCGTCTCGCTGAACAGAAAGACATCCTGTGGCACATAGCTGATCTGTCCCCTTAAATCAGCGAGGTTGATTTGCCGGATATCCTTCCCATCCAGTTCAATACACCCTCCTGTTACATCAAACATCCGGAGCAGCAACTGGGCCAGGGTGGTTTTACCACTTCCGGTACGACCAACAATGGCAATTTTTTCTCCCGGCCTGATCGTAAGACTGAAATCCTGAATGGCCCGGATGCCTGTATTCGGGTAAACGAAATCAACCTGATCAAATCGGATAGCACCTTTCAGGGTGGTTTTCTCACCCGTTTGTTCATTCCTGACCGCCGGTTCAGTTTCCAAAAATTCATTGATTCGTTTCTGGGAAGCGGCAGCCCGCTGAATCATACTGGCCGTAAGCCCGATAGCACTCACCGGGAAAGTGAGCATATTAATGTACATCACAAATTCGACGATAGTATTCACACCGATGCCATGTCCTCCTTTAATATAATACAACCCGCCAATCATAATAGTGAGCAACGTACTGAGTCCGATGAGCAATGTGATCGAAGGGAAATAGATCGCCTCCACTTTTACCAGTCCAAGTACATTTTTTTTGAACTCCTCCGCATTTTTTGTAAAAAAGCCCATCATTGCTTTTTCCTGCACAAACGATTTTATTACCCGGATCCCGGAATAGGTTTCCTGGGCATTGGTGGTCAGTTGGGAAAGCGACTCCTGGATTTTTTCACTTCTGCGGTGAATGGTCGTATTTACAAAATAGATTGTAATGGCCAGGATTGGTAACGGGGCCAGCACGTAGAGGGTGAGCTCCGGATCCCGCTTCAACATAAAGAACACACTGAGTGAAATGACCGAAATGAGGTTGGCCAGGTACATAATAGCCGGACCGGTAAACATCCGCACACGGCTGACATCCTCCGCAATCCGGTTCATCAGATCGCCGGTACTCTGTGCTTTATAAAAAGCCATATCCAGTCGCTGGTAATGACTGAAAACCTCATTTTTCTGCTCATATTCAATGTACCGGCTCATCACAATGATCGTTTGGCGCATGAGAAACAGGAAAAATCCCCGGAGCAGGGCCAGTACCAGGATGGTCATCCCGCAGATTGCCACAATTTTCCCGATCGAATACCCTGATCCATCCACCGAAGTGATGAATTTATCGACCAGCATATCATAATCAGGCTTTTTTTCCGGGGCTTTATAACCGGGAAGGTTCAGTGAACGTTGTACAAAATCAATCACAAAACCGGTTACCTGGGGGGATAACACGTTGAAATAGTTGGACAGGAATACAAAAAGAATCCCTCCGCCGAGCCGGATCCGGTATTTCCAGAAATACTTATTGAGGGCGCTGAGGTGCTTCAATTGTAATGATTTGAAACAAAATTACTTGAATAGCGAATAATTTTTGGAAGATAAAGTGCAAGCCGTTTATTTTGCACCCGGAGAGATGGCAGAGCGGTCGAATGCGGCGGTCTTGAAAACC
>CAZLRY010000001.1:7119-39635 GCA_964561675.1 uncultured Chitinophaga sp. | reverse complement strand
GCCAATAAACCCGCTGCGGCTCCGGCTCCTAAATCCGGAGGTCCGCTGAATGCGAAGATCGGTGCCGTCTATGCCAAGGAAGGGAAACCGGGGGTGTTTGATGTGGATATACGCGTGAATGAAGGGGTGGTGAAAGCCGGTGATAAAGTGGATGTGGTATCTGCCGACGGTAAACGGTTTTCATTCACTGTTACGCATATGCGCAATCCGTATGAGGATATTAAAAAGGCTGACAAGGAAGCCGGCACCGTTTATATTATACTGGAGGGACCGGCTGATGCGAAGTTTGATGCGGATTTCGCCCTGGTGAATCCGGGTGGAGGTGCAGGGGCCGCACCAGCCGTAAGTACCGCAAAGTTCAACGCTACGATCAACGGCAAACCCTGGAAGGGGAAAGATTTTCCCTATTCTTTTTCCCTGTTTAAAAAAGGAGTAAAGAATATGGCGGGAAACAAACCTTATCTCATGCTGGCATTTAAAAGTATGGACGCGGTGGATGACCGGCAGCTGACCCTGATGGTCTTCACTGCCGATCCCAAACCTGGCGTGTATACAAAAGAAAAGCTGGAGGTATTATTTTCCGGTTCACCGGTGGGAGATATTAAAAAACCGGAAATGTGGGGTTACAAATATCCCGGTTCAGTATCCGGTGCGCTGCAGCTGGAGATCACTTCGTATAAGGAAACGGGTGGCGGCAAAGCCCTGATCTCCGGAAAACTCAGCGGAAAGTTTGTAAAGATCCTGGGTAAAGCAGAGATGACGGTCGAGAACGGGGTATTTACCGATATTCCCGTGGATGTGTATACAGAAGTTTATCTGAAGTAAACGATTATCCGTTCTTTAAACAGTACTATGAAAAAAATTTTTCTTTTTCAGTTAGCGTTACTCCTTACTGTCGGTCAGTACATAGTTGCACAGGGTACCGTTGTTGATCTTTATTCCTTTCCGGACAAAACGGCCTATAATTATATGCAGGTACTTGTATTTGCCAATGAGGGACCCGCTTCGGCTAAAATGGTACTTGATCAGCGCGAACAAATACAAGCAATCAATCCGCACCCGATGGGACTGTGGTACGATAACGCCCGGAAGAGCTGGTTGCTTTACAATGAGGATATGGCACCTTTCCCAAAGGATATTCATTTGCCCGGATTATTGAGGAATTATACCGGTCATTCTGTCGGTGTTGATCATTTTGTTTCATTTCTCCAGGTAAAACTGACGGCAGCCCAGATACAGGATTATTATGCGGTGATTGATGATCCAGCCCTTAACAATCATCCGGATCTGCGGATACAGGTTACCCATTTATATAATAATGATGGAACCACCACAGGGATGTATAATGCCGATTACCCGATGGCTTTCTATGACAGGGAACGAAATAAATGGATCTTGCGTAATAAGAATAAGACGCCACTGAAAGCGGGACTGGTGTTCAATTTTGTCGCCACTGCCGCTGAAAACAAAACACTGCCGAAACAGGAGGGCCTTGCTATTAAGAAGAGTGCAGGGGCATTACTAAAACAGGAGAAAATTAAATTCAGGGTCACGATCAATGGATTCACCTGTCATACACCCACGGTGGATCATATGCTGGAAGTGGATGGAAAGGGAGATGAAGTATTCTTTGGCGGCATCACTCAATATTATAAACTGGCCGACAGTAGTAAGGTTGGACCGGTACAACGTAACTGGTCGGTCCGGTACGGGGATATCAATAGTGAAGAAGGAAGAATGGGATTAAGGATAAAAGCCGGATCCAAACCTGGTAACCTGGGTGGCATACAGACGGGCGATCAGTTCCCGGCATTGGAACCCTGGAAAAGAAAAGCACCTGTCTATACCAATACGCTTCCCTTATTGCTAACTGAAGGGGAGTTACTCAAAGGGGTGAATTCAGCATTGGTGGTGCCAGCCCTCTGGGAATTTGATGGTACGACGGAAGAAGAGCAGGCATTGAATCAGTTTGCCGAACATATCACCAAGGCTGCGGTTTATTTCACCGCTACAGGAGTGTTGATGGTAACAATAGGCCCCATTGCCCTTCCTTTTATGACTGTAAGTACCATGATGGTACAAATGAATAGCAGAGGAGATATGATGAACAATCAGCCGGCAGCCAACCTGCCTGTGTTTTCGTACCTGGATTTCAGGATACCGGAATTCAATGTGTTTGTGGCCAAGACAATGTATGGTGATGCTAAAGACCGGCCTGTGGGTATGACAGAAGTGAAAGAAGGATATGAGTATAAGCCCTTGGGTATGTTGTTGAATTATGAATCTGCCATTGCCCTCTCCCAATCGGATTTCGGGTACGGTAAAGGCATTATCCCTATCCGGTATAAAGATGCTCCGGATATGAAAGGGGATTATACGGTTTATATTCAGGTGGAGACGACAGACGAAAAGGGCAGTTTTGATAAAACAGCAATTGTTTCACCTGTTTCAAAAGCAAATCCGAAGCCTTACCGGTTGCAGAATGTTTACTCCGGGATGAACCTGATGAATAATGCAACCGGTCCGGTGGCCAATCAGGCACAAGTGGCCAATAAATGGCAATTTGAACTGGCAGATCGCTTCAATGACGTGTATTATATAAAGAATCTGGATGGAAGGTATTTATATATCACTCCGCCTCCGGGTATGCAGGAGACCAATGGCTTTCCAGTGAAGTCCGGACCAAAACCAACCGGTAATGCCGGTAAATGGAAAGTCGTTTCTAATAGTGATGGCACTTATTCTATCATTAATATGTATACGAAAAAGGCATTGATCCATGACGGTCCTTCCGGTCGTATCCTGATCTGGGAGAACCGGGCTAATCCCGAGCAACGGTGGATGATCGGGAGATAGGGAGAGGAGGGAGTCAGGAGTCGGGAGACAAGAGTCGGGAGACAAGAGTCGGGATTCAGGAGAAAGGGAGAGGAGAGAGCGGCCCGTAATTTTTTTGTAATTTAGAAATACAGAAACCAACGATCACCTAATCTGCACGTATGCGCTTATCCTTTCTCTTTTTTATCACTTCTGCTCAACCGGTTTAAGAGTTTAGAATGCCGACCCGGTGGGAGAAGCAGGAAGCGGTACATTTTACAATTACATTCAATACAGGGTTTTTGATAAGGCTGGTAAAACCAGCTGATAAGCCTTACCTTTATATCCATCAGCATTTTGTATATGAAAAAGGTTGTTTTATTTATTTCTGGTTTTATTTGCTTTCTGAATATCTCTGCCCAGCACCAGGAAGAGCATAACAAGAATAAAACCGCACAATCGGCCAATGAGCACATGCATCAATCCTCCGTCGATGAGTTGTCAAGGCGCTTTGAGTCACCCGAGCGGGATGCCTATCAGCAGCCGGAAAAAGTACTGGAATACCTGGGGGATATTAAAGGAAAAAAGATCATGGATATCGGAGCTGGTACCGGGTATTTTTCAGTTAAGCTGGCAGCAAAAGGTGCACAAGTGATTGCTGCGGATGTCAGTGACGAGTTTCAGCAATACCTGAAAGCAAGAATTGAAAAGAATCAGCTCAAAAATATAGAGTTGCGGAAAATACCCTACGATCATCCCGGGTTAAACGAAAAGGAAGCGGATATGATCCTGATTGTAAATACATATCATCATATCGAAAACCGGTCCGTCTATTTTACCCATGTTAAAAAAGGCACAGCTGCTGGCGGTGAATTAGTCATCATCGATTTTTTTAAAACAGATGTACCCGTTGGTCCTCCACCGGCCCATAAAGTATCTATGGATGAAGTGATAGCCGAGTTGAAAGCAGCTGGCTATACCAGCTTTGAGGTGAATGTTAATTTATTGTCTTATCAGTTCATAATAAGAGCCCGGTAATACAAGAGTTTCACGTTTCTGTGTGCTTCTGATTCGTAATTCCATAGAATATAGACTAACTTTATTCTATGAAAGCGGTAACCTTACTCCTTTCCCTGGCTCTCACCTTATTATTCGTCGGTTGCAAAAAGAAAACAACTCCCGATCCTGTCACTGAGTCCGATCAGTCTTCTTTTGCTGCTGCTTCGGTCATTAATCAACGGCTGGGCCGGGGTATTAATCTTGGTGATACCTATGAAGCCGCTTGGGCGCCTCGGGAAGCTGATCCGGCCGATTTTCAACGGATCGCGGCCAGTGGATTCAAGCATGTCCGTATTCCGGTGCGCTGGGAAATGCCCACCCGCAGCAGCTACTCGGCTCCGTATATCATTCAACCGGCATTTCTACAATCAGTAAAGAAAGCCGTGGATGCGGCCCTGAAGAATAAACTCCATGTGATCATCAACATGCATCACCATGATAGTCTGTTCAAAAATCCCGATGGGTTGAAGCCCATGTTTCTGGCCCAGTGGAAACAGATCGCTTCCTATTTTAAACAATACTCCGACAGTCTTTTATTTGAGGTACTCAATGAACCGCATGATGTGCTTGATGCGGATAAATGGAACCTGTTTTTTGCTGATGCGTTGGCAGAGATCCGGAAAACCAATCCGAAAAGAACCGTATTGCTGGGCGTGGCTGAATGGGGTGGGGTATCGGCGCTGAATAAACTCGTCATTCCATCGGATACGCATTTGATCCTGACAATCCATTATTATAATCCGTTTACGTTTACGCACCAGGGAGCTGAATGGGTGAGTGGCTCTAATCCCTGGCTTGGAACGAAGTGGAATGATACGGAGTATGACCGGGAAGCGGTGGTGAATGATTTCCAGGCCGTACTCCGGATACAACAGGAAAAGAATATACCCGTACATATTGGTGAGTTTGGTGCGTATAATAAGGCCGATATGAATTCGAGGGTAAAATGGTCCCGTTTCTTATCGCGTTGGTTTGAGCAGAACGGATTCAGCTGGGCTTACTGGGAATTCAATTCCGGTTTTGGCGTATACGATCCGGCAACAGGACAATATCGGACAGCTTTACTGAATGCCCTTACTACAGAGGCAATGACCAGTCCCACCCCGGTGAACCTGATCGATCTCTACAGCAGCAATTTCAGTACCTCGCCCGATGGGTGGAACCTTTATAATAATGATGCTTCTGCTTCTTCTTCTGTAAGTATTGTTTCAGGAAAGGTACAGGTGACCATAACCAGTCCGGGTAATCAAAACTGGCATATTCAGTTGATCAGACCCGGCATTGCAATACAATCGGGCAAAACCTATCGGGTGAGTTTTAATGCTTATTCTACTGGCAGCCGTAGCCTGGCTGCTTCCCTTATGCTAAACAATTCCCCCTGGACCACTTATAGTTATTCGGATTTTACCCTTTCTGCGACAGACAAGTCTTATAGCTTTGTGTTCACCGCCGGCGCTACAGATCCCGGGGCCGCTTTTGTTTTTTCAATGGGGAATGGAGGGGTGTTACCGGTGACGATTTATAATATTAAATTTCAGGAGATTCAGCTTTAATCAGAAAGTTGAACAATAAAAATTAACTGACTTTGCCGTACAACTTTTTTCATTGGATAATGCTGTTAAATTTAAGCATTGAACCTGCTTAGCACCATACTTAATATTTTCAAAACCAGGAAACCGTCTGTGGAGGATGAGCCGCATGAAATCCGGTATAAGCGGATGTATAATGACCCGGGTATTTTTCAATACGAAGAGAATGGATTTACAGTTCAGCTGGAAAATAAAAAAGTACAGGTGAACTGGTCAGAATTGGAGCGGTTGGTTGCTTATAAGGCAGACATGATGACTATCGACGAAATAAGAATGGAGATCAGTTATAGAAATAAATCAATAATTATTACAGAAGATACCCCGGGATGGTATCAGTTTGTTTTAAAGACAAAAAACATATTCGCCAGTATTCCTGAAGACTGGGATATCAATATTATTCAACCGGCTTTTGAGACAAATCTAACCTTATTGTATGAGCGGGAAGACCGGGTGATGCCAGAGAAGAATAACTTCTATGCAGCATTTACAGGTACAACAAAAAAAAGAGTCATTTCTGCTTTTGATCAGAATGAATGGAGTTGCCGCGAAATACGGACTTCCGAGTATGAGTTAAATACGAGTTGGGCAGAACTTATTCTTCATGGGAAAGAAGATGCGCCTCTTTTGAATGGAATTGTTGCATATCATCCGGATAATATAGCCATACTAGACCGGATTTTGAAAGCTGTGGGAGGGTTGGATGCGTATGAGTTTTATGATGCGGACAATAATCTTTTATTTGAAACAAAAAATGGTGCCCATTAATCGACTAAAACAACTTCAACAATGTATGCTGAAGAACACGATAAAATCATCGAACAACTGAGGCGCTACATCCGGGAGGATGATGCCACATTCGGTATTTTCCAGTATGGCGGCGGTGCCGATGAGTCTTATATTAAAGCAGATAAGCAAGGACTCCGGCTTTTTGCCCTCGAACTCTTGATGGCTGCACAAAAATCGAATGAAATTCTGCATGATAAGGAGAAGAGTATCATTCCGATTGATTTTGAAAAAAGCTGGGTGAATGAAGATAGTGATACGTTTGTTCAATATGTGATGCCCGTTGTGTCACGGTCAAATGCCAGACAGCCCGTTGGACCAACGAATACCATTAAAGACAAACTGATTGGGGCCGGGTTTATAGCTTTAATGGTTTTTCTCATTCTTTCAATGATTGTCGGAGTATTTTCAATAATCAAATGGCTGCTATAGAGATATTACAGCATACGGCTAATTCATAATTTTTAAACCTGCAAAATATGATGTCAGACGCCTCATTCCGCAAGATCGCTATGGACTTTGCGGAGGTCACAGAGGAACCCCATTTTGAAAAAACTTCTTTTCGCATTAAGGGCAAAATATTTGCCAGCATGGATACGGTTAATAAGCGGGTGACACTAAAACTGCCGCCCAATGAACAAGCGATTTATTTGTTGATGAAACCGGCATTTGCCAGTCCGGCCACAGGTGCCTGGGGCAAACAGGGATGGACCCGTTTTGAACTGACGAAAGTCCCGGCACCAGTGATGCGTGAGGCATTGAAGAAGGCATACGAAACAGTAGCTCCGATAAAGAAATCGCTGAAACCCAGTAAGAAAATAGTCATCCGGAAAGAGAAGGCGGAAATGATTCAGACCCTGCACCCGGATAAAACGAAGACCAATAAGCGCATTTCGCTGGAGAAATACAATTTTATAAAAGCAAATCTGCTGGCCGTATTAAAGAAAACGGAGTTGACCCATACCGATCTCATGGAAGCCTTATACCAGCGGGTGAAGGATGAGTTTGAAGGCGGGGTACAATGGTATGGGGAGACGGTCAAGCTGGATCTGGAAGCGAGAAAGCAGATTGAACGGACAGGGACAAAGCCGGAGAAGTACAAACTCAAAGCAAAGTAAAAAAAGATTGTTCTGTTTATTAATTTTTAAGTTATGCTGACTTTTAATCTCCGCTTCTTCCTGCTCAGCATCCTGTTCTTCGTTATAGAAGTATTGATTGCCTTATATGTGAAGGATGATTTTGTCCGGCCTTATGTGGGCGACTACCTGGTGGTGATGCTGATCTATTGTGCGGTGCGGACTTTTATCAAGGCCAATCCTGTTAAAGTAGCTATTGCCGTTCTGTTATTTGCTTATATGATAGAACTACTCCAGTATTTCCGGATTGTAGATCGCTTAGGCTTGTCGGGCAACCAGGTAGCCAAAACAGTAATCGGCTATGGGTTTGAGTGGTGGGATATGCTTGCCTATACACTTGGTGTGTTAACAATAGTCTTAATGGAAAAGCGGCCTAAAAAAAATTAGCCAGCAGACCATAACATGATTGTAATTTCGGACAAATGAACCAACGGATCATCGGGTTTGACCTCGCCCGGGCCTATGCCATTTTTGGCATGTTTATCGTAAACTTCAACTTCAGTTTTGGTTCGGTGATGGCACCTTCCGGTTTAACCGGCCGTTTTCTTAACCTCTTTACCGGTAATTCCACCGCCATCTTTATTATTTGTGCCGGCATGGGAGTGGCCCTGATGACGAATAAGCCCGTATACAGCAAGGAAGAAAAAGCAGTACTGAAATCCAGAATCCTCAAACGGTCCTGGTTTTTATTTGTGCTGGGTTTATTACTGTTCAACTGGTGGTCGGGGGATATCCTGCATTTTTATGGAGGGTATATGCATGTGGCTGCCTTCCTGTTGTTTGTTCCGAAGCGTTTTTATTTGTGGGGTGCATTGGTCGCTATTGTAGTATTTCACCTGCTCTTGTTGCTGTTACCAATTGAAACCAGTTGGGATTTTTCGAATTTCAGTTACCGGGATTTCTGGACAGCACCCGGTTTTCTGCGCAATACATTTTACAATGGCTGGAACTCCCTGTTTCCCTGGATCGCTTATTTTTTCCTGGGGATGTGGCTGGGAAGGCTCAACTGGCAGGATAGCCTTGTACGACGGAAAGTGTTTTTCACGGGCTTGATTGTTTTTATATTGTTGCAGGGACTCCGCCTGCTGGCCAAAGAGCAGTTGTTCAGTCAATACTGGACGGATTATATCCTGGCGGAATATTTCCCGCCCTATTTACCTTTTGTATTGCTGACCATGGCTTTTGCGTGCATGGTAATTCCGGTTTGTATGTATATCGGTGAAAAATATGCGAAAAACCCGGTTGTGCTGGCTTTGCAGCAAACCGGGCAAATGACGTTGACGCACTATGTCATGCACCTTACCCTGGGAATGATCCTGATGGCCGCGATGACAGGCAAACACTACACCGGCTTCCTGGAAGATGAACCCCCTACTTCTCCCTTTTATATCCTTGGTTACTCCGTGCTTTTTTATCTATTCAGTATTTTGTTCAGCCTTTTATGGAGAAAACAATTCAGGAACGGTCCATTGGAAATGTTGATGCGGAAAATATCGGGATAGGAATTGAATAAGGTCCGGGTTAGCGGTATCCGGAATGGTAAGTTCCTTTTTTTAGCTTAAATCTGATTTATATTCGACTAAAGCATAGTGGTTTACATTAAATTTACCATGTTTTACACTGTTTTACACGGTCTATACTGCAAACTATACGCAACAGATTATCTTTAAAAAAATGGTATGCAGTTTATGAATTACACACTTAAAGATGGTCTGGTTGTTATTAGTTGCCTTTTGTTTTTTGGCTGCGGGATGAATAAGCCGCCACTCGTTCAGGCACAGGATGCCCCAACAGAAAAATCGCCCCCTAAAAAAATACCCATTGTTCAAAAGCTCAGGCAAAATGATCACTTACCTGTTGAAGAACGGATAAAACTGTACCACCAGTTAAAAAAGGAAGCCCCTCAACTTTACAGTTTCGAGGATGAAACCGAACTGACCATGTATGGCTATTCCATTTTGTGGGCCAATAAAACGACGGAAGCCATTGAAGTGTTTAAACTGATTGCGACTGAATTCCCCAATTCCTCAAATGCGTATGATAACTTAGGGGAAGGATATCTGAAAAACGGGAACAAGGAACTGGCCCTGTTGAATTATGAACGTTCACTGGCCATGGATCCGGAAAATTTCAACGCAGAAGATCAGGTGGCAAATATCCGTTTTCCCGACAGGGTGCCGCTTCAACCCGCTGAATTGTTTAAGAAAGTCTATCCGGCCACTGCTTACCGGGATGATCTGGATCAGTTGGGAACTACCTTGCTAAAAGTACATCCGAATGCGCTCAAATTTATTACCCGTGAGGCATTCTGGAAATCAATTGAAGATAAGAAGCGGCAAATCACTGATCGTACCACTTATGGAGCATTTGCCTGGTATTGCAGTGAGATCATTGCCAATGTACATTGTTCGCATACCAATATGGGTAGTTTTGACTATGAAGCGGCTATGCTGCCTGAATCCGCCCGCTTTCCACTGCAAACCCGTTGGATCAGCAATCAGCTGTTTGTAATTGATCCGTTGAGTAATAGCCAAAAAGTAAAGATAAAGGATGAAGTTGTGAGTATCAATGGTACTAAGGTTGCTGAAATTATCAAAGAGTGCTACAAACATATTCCTGCACAAGGTTATATCGAAACCACCAAGAATCATTTTTTTAATACCTGGAGTACGGCTATGATTCCTTTTGCCCTGGGATTTCCGGACAGGTATGAGATTGTTATAAAAGGAACAAATGCGCCCATTATCCTGAATACATCAGCAAACATAGAGGAGCCCTATTTTGACAGAACCCTGGATCTTTCCGGTAACAATCTTTCACTCAGTTTTATAGAGGGGAATACGATCGCTTTTCTTAAAGTGGCTTCATTTAATTATTACCGGTGGGCTGACTTTGAAGTGTTTAAGGCTTTTATTGACAGTAGTTTTAGTGAAATCCGAAAGAAAGATGTTAAAAACCTTGTTATTGACCTGCGGCAAAACAGGGGCGGTTCCCAATCCTCCAGTATTCATTTATTGCAGTACCTGGTGAATCAACCCTTCACCTATTATTCAAATGCCCAGTTTGAGGGCAAGCGGGATAAAATTGAAGGGGAGGATATTGTATATCCGTTTACAAACCGGTTTGACGGGAAAACCTGTTTTATAATAGATGGCGTTGGCAACTCAACGACAGGTCACTTTATGTCAATTGCCCGGTATCTGAAGCTGGGAACAATTGTGGGGGAAGAGCTTGGCTCCAATCAGTTTTGTTCGGCCGGCATGACGACCAAAAGACTGGCCAATACAAAACTGGTCTACTATGTGGCGAATAATACCCATGAGTCATTGGCGATTGACCTGCCGGATGAAACCGGAATTTTGCCGGATTATACTGTTACACAGGGGATAGAAGATTTCTTAATTAAAAGGGATACCGTAAAAGCTTTTGCAATCCAACTGGCTAAACAAAATAAGTAAGCAACGAATCCGTTATTCAGCTTCCGGCAGGTTGTTCACGGAGGGACTTTATTTTCCGCGCTACTCCTTTCCGGATTTTTTGTTTTAAAATTGCAGGCAATGAAATGTCGTTATTTGATTCAGCTGGCCGCTGTCTTCTTTTGTGTGCAAACACAGGCGCAACCAGGTGCAGCACCTTTTTCTACCATTGACCTGCCGGCGCTTTGTAAAATCCTTGGGACGGAGAAACGGATCATTGGATTGGGGGAATCCACACATGGCACCAGGGAGTTCACCAGCATCCGCACAGAAGTGGTGAAAACGCTGGTTACGCAATATAATTACCGCGCCATTGTGTTAGAAGCGGATTTTGTACCCTGTGAAAAAATAAACAGTTTTATTGCAGGAGGCAAGGGGGATATTGAAAAACTGCTGATTGATCAACGGCTCTGGCCCTGGATTCAGGAGGATTTCCTGAACCTGCTTATTTGGCTTAAAGAGTATAACCAGCAACATCAAACAGGACCAGTCCGGTTTTATGGCATGGATAGTCAGTATACGGGCCTGTTTGCAAAGAAAGATTCGGTACTCCTCCATGATTTTGAAACGGGAACAAAATTGTTCAGCATTATTGATGGCTCCGGAAATCCCAGGGAAAAAATAAAAGCACTCCGAAAACTGGATGACCAACTCAGCGATGTCCCGGACAGCATTGACCTGGAGATGCACTATTATTTATTATGCTATCTCCATAAACTATCCCTTGCTGAAAAAGGAAACACGGATACCCGGGATGAAAATATGGCCCGCTTTGTACAACTGATACAAAAAAAATACGGAGATAGTCTGCGTATGATTCTTTGGGGAAAGAACAGTCATATCAGTAAACAGGGACCTGCTTTAAATGAACGGACAGCCGCTGGGTATCATCTTTCAAAATTATATGGGAATGCCTATGCTGCTATTGGCCAGGATTTTAAGGAAGGGACATTCCTGGCGGTCGATTATGAAAATAAGACGGAGCGGAAAATAAAGCCATTTCTGTTGAAACCCACCCGGCAGACCCTGGCCGCTTCCATTGATTTTACTAATACCCCTTTTCTGGTCGTGAATTGCAGTTCATTAAAAGAGTCCTATTCGATCAATGCCATCGGGGCCATTTATGTCAGAGAGCCGGGTAAAAAGAATGCTTTTTATTCAAAAATCAAAAAAGATAAGGAATATGACTACCTGATCATTTCAGCCGTTTCCACTCCCATTCGTCTGCTGTCTTCCTATCTGAATAAAATGCAACCATGAAAAACCTGTGCTTTTTCTTTTTATACCTGATTATTTTTCCGGCCTCCGCCCAGGTTATTACTCCGGGACAGGATACGGCCGCTGCCGTTTATTATCAGCAAGCGGGCGAATATGCAGTACGGAATGAACATGCAGCTGCGTTCAGATTTTTAAAAGAAGCGATAGTGAATGGGGCCAGGGGAGAGGATGTTCTCACCGACACTGACTTTACAGGCTTACAAAAGGACCTGAATGGCTGGGCTGAAATTGAAGTCTTGTTGAAAAGCCAGTATGTGGCCAGTAATCCGGGAATTTCAAAGCCGGACCTGGGGTATGAACTTTGGCGGATGTGGGTGGAGGATCAACGTTACCGTACATTAAAGCGTAATTATAAATTGCCCGGAAATCCGGTTACCGATATAGCCCTGCACCAGCAACAGCTTATCCGGGTGAAAGAGATTATTAAAAAATCCGGCTGGCCCGCTTATAGTGAAGTAGGACGGGCAGGCGGGGATGCGGTGTTTTTTGTTTTTCAGCATGATGATGCTAAAAACATGAAAAAGGTACTGCCCTTACTGATCGCCGCGGCAAAAGCCGGGGAAGCGGATATGAGCAAAGTCGCGATGATGATTGACCGGTACCTGGCCTATACGGAGCAGGTACAGCTTTACGGCAGCCAGGCATTCCGGAGAATCAAACCGGGGCAGGACCGGAAGGATATACCGCTGACCCTGTATCCGATAGCTGGTGAAGAGAGGATGTTGGAGCGACGTAAAGCTTTAGGCATGGTCGATTTTTTTGAGAATTGCAGGCAATTGGGGGTGGAGTATATAAGTATGGAGAACCGGCCGGATTATAAGCCTATAGCGATTAAAAAGAAGTGGGTAGATGCGGGGTATTTATTGACCGAATAAAAGGGTTAATGACAAATTTTATTCATTTATATAATCCATTGTGGGGGCAGGAGTTCAACCGGATTTACCAGGTGTTGAAAAATAAATGATTATTTCGTGATGCCCTGTTGCAGGATAAGGACTTGATGATGCAATATGCTGCCTTTAAAGAACGTTTAACCGGTCACAATGGCATTAGCAGGGAGGCATAAACACCATGGGGAAACGGAAATTATCCTGGAAGATTTACGAAATCAGGTGATGACGGATGTTGAACTTTCGGCGAACCGGAAGATGAATGGTTAAACAAACAGGAGGGGTGATTCGGATTTGCGTTTAATCTTCGCCGTTCTGTAAAATTTTCAGTATCCGGTTTAACTTTTATACTCTTTCTAAGTCATAAATATCCTAAAACCAAACCTATGCGATCATCGCAGTATACTTTATTCATTCTTCTAATCGTATTTGCCTCCTGTAAAAAGGACAATTCGAATCCCCCCGCGGCCGAAACCATGTATTTCCCGTCCAACACGGACACCACCTGGGAGCGTAAATCCATGAGCAGTCTGGGCTGGAACACCAGTAATGTACAGGCGCTGAAAGATTATCTCAGTCAGAAAAACAGTAAATCCTTTATGATCCTGGTCAATGGACGGATCGTGATGGAGGAATATTTCAATGGGCATACTGCCTCAGATACCTGGCAATGGAACAGTGCCGGAAAGACCCTGGTATCTACAACTACCGGTATCGCCCAGCAGGAAGGATTGCTGAACATTAATACAAAAGCTTCGCAATACCTGGGAGCGGGCTGGACGGCAGCTCCGTTGGCCAAGGAAAACCTTATCACCGTCAGGCACTTGTTGACCATGACCTCCGGATTAAATGATTCGAATAACCTGGTTATCCGCCCTAACCTTACCTATATGGCAGATGCGGGTACCCGTTGGTCTTACCACAATGTATTTCAGAAGCTTATTGATGTGGTAGCAGCAACCAGCGGGCAAACTTTCGATAATTACTTTAATGCAAAACTGAAGAACAAACTGGGCATGGATGGCTTCTGGAATTATGGTACCATTTTTACCATCTATCATAGCAATACCCGTAGTATGGCAAGGTTTGGTCTGATGGCCTTGAATAATGGCAAGTGGAAAGATGAGCAGATCATCAACCAGACATTCTTCAATGAAGCGATCAATTCCTCGCAATCGATCAATCCTTCTTACGGGTATCTTTGGTGGTTATGTGGCAAGTCCGGAGCGATGATACCTGGCGGTCAGACTTTTTACCCTGGCAACCTGATTCCCAATGCCCCTACTGATGCGTATGCGGCTATGGGTGCAGAAGATCAGCGGATCTATGTAGTACCCTCTAAAAAGATGGTGGTGATCCGGATGGGCGATGCCTCTGATCCACTGAATCCCAGTTTCGCCGTATCGGGCTTTGATAATGAATTGTGGGGGAAGCTCAACGCGGTGATCAATTAATCAAGGATTAAACTAATTTATCAACCCCGCTATTTTGCGGGGTTTTTTGTTGACAGGCAATACCGGAAAGTGGTAGTTGTAATGTCAGGGAATGGACTAAATTGTGTGCCTGATGAATGACAGCATAAAACTTTCCACGCTCACGCAACTGATCCAGGATACGATCCAGTCACGGTTTGAGGGAGAAGTATTTCAGGTGTCCGCGAGGATCATGAATGTAAAGAAATATGAATCTGCGCGCCGTTGTTACCTGACCCTTGAAGAGTATGAATATGGCAGCAAGATCACTGAGATCAGGGCGGTATTCTGGTCCAATGCTTATAGCGAGATTGAAAAATTTGAGAAGGCACTCCGGCAACCTTTCAAAGACGGAGCAGAGATTACCTGTAAAGTAAAAGTCAGGTATCATAAAGTGTTTGGGCTAAACCTGGATGTATTGCAAATTGATGTGGCACAGGCACTGGGCACACTTGAACTGGAAAGGCAGCAGACTCTGGAGAAACTGGTAAAGGAGAACCCGGAATATGTACAGCTGATCGGCGGGAATTATCTTACCTATAATAACAGGCTGGAACTACCCCTGGTCATTAGCCGTATTGCGTTGATCACCGCGCCGAATTCAGACGGCCAGCGCGATTTTCTGCAGGAGCTGAAGGGGAATAAACACGAGTATCAGTTTGCCGTGACTGAATTTCTCACAACGATACAAGGTGAAAATGCCCATCAGCTGATTCTGGATCAATTGCGACTGATTGAAAAGCAGCAGGAAAATTTTGATATGGTGGCGATTGTAAGAGGAGGAGGTTCAATCAGTGATTTCAGGCCATTTGACGATTATGCACTTTCGGCTGCGGTGGCCCGCTTTCCGATACCCATCTTTACTGGTATTGGTCACGACCGTAATCAAAGTATTGTGGACCTGATGGCCAGGGAACAAAAAACACCGACCAAGGTAGCGGCTTTGATCGTGGAGCATAATTTTGATTTTGAGAATGCATTGATTGATCTTAAAGCCAGGATGAGTGATGCTGTTACTCATCAACTCGACCGGGCAGCTGAAAAACTGGAACAGGCGAAGCGGATCATCCGGCTCTCGAGTCCGCGGGATATTCTCCGCCGGGGCTTTGCGATTATTACCCATGAAGATAAAATAGTAGTCGATCCTTCGCTGATTAAGGAAGGCATGGAATTACAAACACAATTGATGAATGAAACCATTCACAGTACGGTAACCAAAAAGACAAAAGATGAAAATAAAACTGACATATAGTGAGGCCTTTAATAAACTGGAAGAACTGGTGGAACAGCTGGAAGACGGGACTATACCATTGGACAAGCTGGCGGCTACGGTAAAACAGGCTAATGAATGGGTAGCGGTTTGTGAGGGCAAGTTGAGGCAGATTCAGGAAGAGGTAGAAGCCGATGTAGTAGCGAAAAAGAGTAAGGGAAAGAAATGAGTTTTTGCTTTCGTTTTTTAAAAGCCTTACAGGCAACGAAACCCTTTTTGATCTTGTCATACAAACATGAAGTATTTTCTTTTACACCTGCTTTTCCTGTCTGCACTCAATTCCGGAGCTCAGCATCGGAACAGTTTTGCATTCACCATACATGTTCAGCCGGAGATCACCCGACATCACAAAAACTATGCGATTCAGTGGAATGAGGCAGGAGCTACCACCACCTTCAATGCAGGGTTACGCGCAGCTGTGCAATATCGAATTGCCGGCCGTTTTTTCGCAGAGGCCGGATTGGGATATGTACCCCGGCGTATGAATAATACGTTGTATTTTTTCAATCAAAATGTAATACCGCCTCCAAGGCAGAGCCCGACGCAGGAGCTGGTCGGGTATAAAAATATCACTTACCGGACTCTGGAGCTACCGCTTACAGTGGGTGTAATCTTTTTAAAATTAAAAAAAGTGGAACTGTACGCTACAGGCGGGTATACTACTAACTACCTGCTCAGTGCGCGATATGGGAAGGGGTCCAATTCAAAGTATGCCGGGGTTTACAGCAAGCGGTATTGGCAAGGGGAAAGCCTGCTGGCGGGTATAGGAACCGATATCCGTATAAAAGAAAAACTTTTCTTCTCAACCCGCCTCAGTTACTCATTACGAAATTCAGTAAATGCGGATCCTTATCTATTTAGTCAGAGTTATGATGGGCTGAGGATGACACACCAGTTTGTGCAAGGGGCAGTGGGTGTTCGGTGGTCATTAAACTAAAACTGACCGATATTATCCTCCTGATATTTTCAAAATAAACAACTCACACAAACAGATAAACATCATTCCATCCCAGACCGTACTCTTATTATTCTGTGTAAGCAGGTAAAGCAGTAACCCCAAAGTGGAAATCAAAATTGACATTAGTAATGAACTCTGGGGCGACCGGCGTTTTGCCATACAGGACCCAACCGGGATCAACATTGATACTGTGAGGCACATGCCGTAAAACTGAGGACTATGGGAGGAGCAGGTATGAAAGCTTGTTTTGATATTTTTGAGTGGGTGTATATTTCTTTTCACGAAACATTAAGCTTTCTCCTATATTTAAAGAGAAATGGATTCGTTTTTACTCCGACCGAATCTCAACTTTCTATAACCAGCACCAATCTTTTATTCCTGCTATGGCACAAAAATTCTTGTTTTGCCTTTTAGTTTTTCCTGCTTTATGGGTTAATAGCCAGTCGGATTTTCTGGACCAGCTAAAAATCTATAAAATAAACGACCCGGTATTGAAAGAGATCCAGTTCTCCGTGTTCAAAAAGGATATGGATAAGAAAAAGCCATTGTTGCTTTTCCTCGGAGGATCCGGCCTGGAACCCACGTTCAAGTATAACCGGGCTGATCAGCAGGTGTATTATACCGGCTTTTACCGGTTCAGTCAGTATAAAGACAGATACCATATTGTCTTTATAAACAAGGCCGGGATACCGCTGTATGATTCGGTGAACAATAATAATGAACAGTATAAAGTAACCCCTTTTGCGGAAGCCAATAACACAGCCGACTGGCGGGCTCAGAGTGCTTCGAAGGCAATTGATTACCTGCTGAAAGTACTACCGGTGGATACCAGTAATGTAATTGTGGTCGGCCATTCACAGGGCGGGCAGGTGGCGCCCAAAGTAGCGGTGCTGAACCGGAAAGTGAAGAAAGTAGTGATTATGTCGGCCAATGCCCTGGATCATATTTATGACCGGATGCTGCTGGCCAGGCAACAAGCGCTGAATAACCAGATGAGTTATGAAGAAGCACAATATGTGGTGGATAGTCTGTTAACTATTCAGAAAGCCATCTATCAGTCGCCGGCTGATACCCAACAAACCTTTTGGGGAGATCCGTTTAATAAATGGTACAGTTACTCGAAGGAAACTCCCCTGGAGAATATGCTCAAACTCAATATTCCGATACTCCTGATTGCCGGTGGCCGTGATGTGGAGGGCTCCTATATAGCCAATACCGACTATGCGGCGCTGGAATTCATACGAAAAGGGAAGCAGAACCTGACCTATAAAGTGTATCCCAATTATGATCATATTTATGGCGAAACAGCACGTAAATACGGCGAAGAGATCGGACTGGGGTTTAAAGCCAATGCGGTGGTGGATGATGTTTTTAAGTGGCTGGGTGAGAAGTAGTGAATGTCAGACTGTGATCATTCGTATTCCGAATTCAACGAAGCACGATTTCCCCTTGTCTTACTAATATGAAGAGTTACCTCAGTTTACGGGCTTAATTATACCATACGCAATACCGGTACATTCGATCCATACCTTTTCAGCCAGGACATGGATGGTATTCCGCTGAACCAACAGGTTTTACGGGGGTCGGTGGGAGTGAGGTGGGTATTATAAATAGCTGCACAGGAGTACCCGGGATTTTGTATATTAGGAGAAGGATACGTTGACATTTGAAAAGTATCCAATTTCCACTCACCTCCATAAACTGTAAATCATGAAAATTCTCAGCGCCATCCTGTTATGTTTTATCTTATTCTCCTGCCAGCAACCAACAGAAAAAAAATCAGCTACACCAGCAGTTACCAGTTTTGATGAAACGGCTGAAACAGCCGCCATCCTGCAAGTCATCGAAAATGAGACCAGTTGTTTTTTCGCCGGCAATTATGAATGCTGGGCCAAAAACTGGAGTCATGAACCTTATGCCATGCAGGCCTGGAATAATGACGACGGTTCCATGGATGCGGCTATTGGTTGGGAAAAAATTAATGCACAGGGTAAGAACTGGATTGAAAAGTATTATAAAAACGGGAAAGAAGTGATTCACCCTGTGGTGAAGAAGGAAAAGCCACAGGTAAAGTTTTTCAATGACCGCACGGCCTACCTTATCTGGAAACAGTATAATGCCGATAAGGAGAATAAATATTATAAACTCAGCCAGGAAACCAGGATCATGGAAAAGGCTGCCGACGGCTGGAAGATCGTCAACGTTTCGGCCTTTTGGAATTCCAATAAGAAAATTCCGGTGGATAGTTTGAAGCTATAGTATTCATCAGCTCACAATAAACGGATAAGGTTAACCGTTAATACTTGTCTTTATCCAATCTCCTGTTTATTCCCCTTTTTATTTTCAAACCAACGGTATAACCAATGAAAAGAGTATTTTTTTTGGCTGGCATTATTATGCTCAGCTGTGTAGTCACTGCACAATCGTTTAAAAAGGCTTTTTTCAACGCTGATATCAGTAATTTCTGGAAAGCGTATGATAAGATCAGGGCCACCACGGATACGGCACTGCAGCGACAGTTAATCAATGATATATATATCCGTCCGGGGTCAGCCGGACTGCAGGAACTGATCCGGTACCGGAATTATACAGATGATGATTTTCTGACTATGATCCGTGAGAGTCCGGCTTTCTGGAAATCCTTGCGTAGTCAGACCCTGAATACGGAAAAACTCTATCCGGTTATCGAGATGGATATTCAAAAATTGAAAACCCTGTATCCTCCTTTAAAACCCGCGACGGTTTATTTGCTGATCGGTGCTTTCCGAACGTAGGGTACGGGCGCAAATGGGAAAGTGCTGATCGGGAGTGAGTATGCGTTGGCAGGACCAGCAACGAATATGGCTGATTTACCTCAGCGGTTCCATGCTTATTACCGGGATTTCAAGCCCCGCGAAAACCTGGCCCTGCTTTGTACCCATGAGTATGTGCATACGCAACAAAATCAACCGGTGGACAATCTTCTTTCCAATTGCCTCTCAGAGGGTATTGCGGAGTTTATTTCCTGTAAGGCAACCGGTAAAGCTTCCAACACACCGGCCATTGCCTTTGGTAAACTTAATACGGAGAAAGTGGTCAGCCAGTATGTGAAAGACCTGTTTGTGATGTTCAATGATTATAACTGGATATGGGGTGAAAACCGTAATGAATTCAGGGTGCGTGACCTGGGCTATTATATCGGCTACAGCATTGCAGAGCGGTACTATGAGTTGTCTGCGGATAAAGGGAAGGCCATACGCGAACTTATTGAACTGGACTATACCAACGATGCGGCTGTGGAACACCTGGTAGATACCACGCGGTTCTTACCGAAAAAGCTATCTGAACTTTATACTGACTATGATAAAAGCCGTCCAAGGGTAATCGCCCTGTCGCCTTCCATTAATGGCACAAAAGATGTAGCGCCGGGGTTGACCAGGATCACCGTACATTTCTCCGAGCCGCTGAATGGGATTAATACCGGAATTGACTTTGGTCCGCTGGGTCCTGATTATTTTCCGAAACTGAGCCCTGTCCGTGTATGGTCGGACGATAAACGTTCGATAACTCTTGAAGCTGATCTGAAACCCGGCAAGACTTATCAGTTTATGATTGATAATACATTCCGGAGAGAAGATCAGGTAAGAATCAAACCGTTTGTGGTGGAGTTTAGTACGAAGGAATAGGATTTAGAGTTGAGGGTTTAAAGGAAAGTCCCTTTTTATGGAGTTATCATCCTCCGGATATCTTCAATATAAATAATCCATACAGACAGATAAACATCATGCCTTCCCAGATGGATATCTTTTTATCCTGGGTGAGCAGGTAGAAGAGTAACCCGCAGGCGGCGAATACCGGAAGGGAAAAACCGGTGAGTTCGGCCGGTACTTTTACATCAGCGATTAGTGAAGTGGCACCTGGTATAACGAGGGTATTAAAAATACAGCTACCCAGGATATTGCCGATGGCCATTTCGGCTTTTCCCTGGCGGATGGCTGAAATGTTCACGGCCAGTTCGGGTAGGGTGGTGCCTAATGATAAAAGGGTAAGTGCCACAATGGAAGCCGGTACATTGAAACCCAGTGCTATTTTCTCCAGGGAGGATATCGTATAATCTGCTCCGAAATAGATACCCACGGCACTGCCAATCAGGAGTAATAAGGCCTTCACCGGGAACGCTGTCTGCACAGACTTTGATTCTGTCTCTGTTTTTTTCTCTCCCCCTCTAATCAGGTAAAAACTATAGACGAGGAAAATCAGTATGCCCGAAATGGCTTCAGTCCAACGGATGACACCATCATAGGCCACGAGGTAAAAGAAGAAGAAGCTGCCGAGCAGGAAATGCAGGTCGATATAGATATAGGTACTGTTAAGGGAAATACTTTTTTTGTTCAGTACCACCGCCAATCCGGTAATGAGGAGGATATTGGAAATGCTGGCCCCGATAATATTACCGGGTACGATTTCCGATAACCCTTTGCCGGTGGAAATAATGCCGGAAATCAGTTCGGGTAAGGAGGTCCCGATCCCCACAATAAATACCCCGATTACAAAAGGTGAAAGTTTTAACCAACCCCCGATCTGTTCGGCCGCCCGGGTAAAAAATTGAGCAGCGACCAGTAAAACGGTCAGTGCCACGATAAAGATCAGGATCGGGGTAAGCATATGACTGATAAAACAATGATGAGAAAACGGGTTAGCCCTGCAATAATAATTAAATATCTATCAAGTCGTAACTGAAAGCAACTCCTCACTCGATTAAGGATCAAAAAACACCGGGTTGCCGGCATTAATTTTTCCGGATACCGTCTTCCGGGTATGTTTTTCTCATGTCTACCTATTATAATTGCATAAAGGAAATTTGCTAAACCCCGGATTAATTGATAAAGTATGAAATGTAGACCTGCCGCCCTGCTCCTGTTATCCTGCTTTGGTTATCTGCTTGGACTGGGTCAACAACCAGCCCCCATATGGAATGCTGATGGTAAATACGGGGTGGTCAATAGCAAAGGTCAGGTGATTGTACCTTTTGAGTATGATTATATAAGCAGTTACAATCAGGGGCTGGCTATTGTGGCAAAGAATAAAAAGAAGGGGTTGGTCGATGTAAACGGGAAGATGGTGATTCCGGTCATGTATGAAGATATCTATCATTGTGACAACAGCGGATGGCCTAAACCTGTTAAAATAAGCGGGAAGGCCGGGGCCATCAACCGGAAAAACCAGCTGGTGATACCGGCTACTTACCGGTTTATGGATTGTTTTTATAATGGACTGGCCCTGGTTTCGGACCCTAAGGAAGAAACCTATGGAATTATCGACTGTACCGGGAAGCTGATCATTCCATTTGGGATTTACCAATCTCTTTCTGCGGATTTTAATAATGGACTGGTACCCGCAAAAAAGAATGACCGGTGGGGGTATATTAACAAGGCAGGAAAAGAAGTGATTCCCTTTATTTACTTGCATGCGTTTCCTTTTGAGAAGGGCAGGGCTGAAGTGACTAAAGGATATGATGATATCTATATCAATACCAAGGGAGAAGAGGTGAATCACTATATGACGGAACTCCGCAAACAGTATGAGCAATTAAACTACCCGCTTAATGGCCAGATCAGGTACAGAAAGGAGGGCATTGGCTGGTGTGTAATGGATACAACCGGTAAAGAACTTATCCCTGCAGGCAAATATGATGATGTGGATTATTTTTTTGAGGGAGTCGCTTTTGTCAGGAAAAAAAATAAATGGGGCGCTATCGATCGGCAAGGTAATCTGGTTATTCCTTTTTATTATATGGGTAAATTACGTCCTTTTACTGACGGTCTGGCCTTACTCAGAAATATAGAAGGAGAACAGGTGCTGATCAACAAGAAAGGAGAGGCGGTGTATGGAAAGCATATTATACTGGATGCCACTAAGGCGGCTACTGATTATGCTACAGGGGAGCGTTTATACCAGGCCAGAAAATACCAGGAAGCCGTACCTTATCTGCGCAGTGCAGCTGATAACGGACATGAAGAAGCGATGTACCTGCTGGGACTGCTTTATTGGAAGGGATTTGGAGTGCTGCAGGATGTTGATGAATCGATGAAGTGGCTGAAACGTGCTTCCGGTAACGGAAGTTATAATGCAAGAGAGGAGTTGAAAAAAATCGAAAAGGCCGGTCTGCCTCAGGTGGATGAATACAAAATGGGGTATGATGCTTTCCAGCTGAAAAAATATAAAGAGGCGGTCAGCTGGTTTAACAAGGCTGCCGCAAAAGGGAACATGGAAGCCATGTTCAATCTTGGAATGATCTATCAGTTGGGAGCAGGTACTGAAATACCGGCCAATGAAAAAGAGGCGGTGGGCTGGTATCAAAAGGCAGCCGATAAAGGACATGTGAATTCCATGAATAACCTGGGTCAACTGTATTTATCCGAAGAAGGTATTCAGGATTTTAAACTGGCCCTTCAATGGTTTACCAAAGGGGCAGACAAAGGGCATTCCGGATGCATGTATAATATCGGTGTGATGTATGCAAATGGTACGGGTGTGACAATGCAAATGGAAGAGGCTTATAAATGGTTTAAAAAGGCGGCAGACAAAGGGATGGTGGAAGCTAAAGAAGCGGTTAAGAAAATTGAAAAGGAGGGACTTGTATCAACGGAGGTTAAAAACGGGGATGCGGCTTTTGACAAGAAGGAATATGATAAGGCGCTCACCTGGTACCAGCAGGGAGCTGATAAAGGGTACAGTGAAGCCATGTATAAACTGGGACTAATCTATGAGCTTAAACACAAAACCACCCTGGCCAGGGAATGGTATAAGAAAGCCATTGCCGGGGGCCATCTGAAAGCGAAGGAAGCACTTGAAGATCTGGAGCTGACGGGGTTTTAGCTTTTCTCTCCCACAAACCAATCCTCTTTATCCTTAAACAATACATTGAAAGTGGTGAGTGAACCATAGCAACGCGTGATATACTGCTGCAGGTTTACTTTATCCTCATCTGTCAATTTTTTGTGACTGTTGATGTTCTGCTCGAGCACCCGCAGACGGTCACGAAGCATCACGATTTTATGGAAGAAATCCTCCACTGGAATTTCTTTAGGCTTTAGTGTTTTATCAAAAGGCTGCAGCAGCATAGTACCCTTCGACCATTTTTCTCCCATCGGCACATTTTCCGTAATACCGCCCCAAAGCCGCAGGATCTTCAAGAGGGAGCGTTCCACTTCTGAATGGGTTTCAATTTCTGCGGATACATTCTCCGGAATAATTTCTTCCAGTTTATCATCCGTCTTGTCGATTTCCTTAACGCCATGATTGATAAACGAGATAATATAAGTGGCATACCGGAGGGCGACGATTACGCCGGGACCGTATTGGGTATGCTGCAGGCGGGTGCCGGGGCCGAGGGTGAGGTTGTTCATAGCGGGAAATTACTGTGATGTCGGGAATTGACCAAAAGGTCGGATGAGTAATCAGTAATCAGTAATGAGTAGCTCGGGAAGGGGCTTATTGGCAGAGGCAGGTTGAGGGTGGGATGAGAAATGAGTAGTCTGGGAAGAGGCTCTTCTGTAAGTACCCCATAATTCAGACAGTGGTTAATTGAAGATATTCATTTTTACTAACCTTGTATTTCCATTCTTCCGGTGTCAGATTATTCAGTCCTTCATGGGGCCTTCTTTGGTTGTATTCCTCGATCCATTCCTGAGTTAGTTGTCTTACCTGATCAAGATCAAAGAACAGGTATGCGTCTAGGACTGCTTCCCGGTAGAGCCTGTTAAAACGTTCGATATATCCATTCTGCATGGGTTTACCTGGTTGAATAAACTGAAGCTGTATTCCATTGTCCTTACACCATATTTCAAAGTCATTAGAAGTAAATTCCGGTCCGTTATCCGACCTAACTGTCTTTGGTGCACCACGTTGTTCAATAACCCTGTTCAACGTTCGTATAACCCTTTTAGATGTCAGTGATGTATCGATTTCAATAGCCAGTACTTCCCGGGTGCAATCGTCCATCACATTGAAGGTTCTGAACTTTCTGTTACCCACCAGGCTGTCGCTCATAAAATCCATACTCCAGCTGCTGTTTAAAGCCGTTTGCTGCTGTAAGGGTTGTTTTACCCGGGCCGGCAGTCTTCGCTTGCCTTTTCGTTTTTTATTCAGTTTTAAGAGCTTGTAGACCCTGTAAACCTTTTTGTGGTTCCAGATCTTGCCTGATCGCCGCAGGTATGCAAAGAGCTTTCTGAAGCCGTAGGAAGGGTGTTTAAATGCCAGTTCCTGTAACGCGTCGACTATATCAGAATCGTCTCGTTTACTGCTGTAATAAAACTGAGAACGGGGTAATGACACCAATCTGCAGGCCCTGCTCACCGGAACACCTTGTTCCAGAACCATCTCCTCGATTAACTGCCTTTTTGTGGCAGGGCCCAGCCTTTTTTTGTGAACAGGTCTTTCAGAATCTGATTGTCCATGGCCAGGTCGGCATACATTTTTTTTAACCGGGCATTCTCTTCTTCCAGATCCTTCAACCGTTTTACATCAGAAGCTTCCATGCCTCCGTATTTGCTTTTCCAGTTGTAGAAAGTGGCTTCTGAGATGCCTAGTTCCCGGCAGATTTCCTTGGTCGGAATACCGGCTTCCTGGCGCTTGAGCGTGGAGACGATCTGGGTCTCCGTGAATCGTGTTTTTTTCATGTGCAGTTTAAATTTAAGTTTTTAACTCTAATTTTAAACTGTCTGGTTTTTAGGGGTACTTACACTTCGGGTAGTGGCAGGATAAAGGTCGGATGAAAAATGAGTAAAGAGTAGTTCCTGGAAACTAAAATAATTCCGGGGCAGGTTGGTAGTGGGGCAACGCTAATAATCAGGCTATTTTCCTATAAGGGCTGAAAGCTGCTTGAAACAGTTCAGTATCAGTGTTTCAATTACGCTTAAGGATTCAATTTTACAGAAGTCCAAATTACAAGCAATTCCTATTGCTGCATCTACTTCAATTACTGATCCCCTTGCAATTTCAAAATATCTTTTACGTTCTGCTTCGGAACGCCTGGAGCAGCCTTCTGCAATATTCAAATGTACTGAAAGGGCGGCTCTCCGGATCTGTGAAACCATTGCAAATTTTTCTTCTTTAGGAAATAATGCAGTAAGACGGTAGCATTCAGCTACCAACTCCCTGCTATCCTTGTAAATTGGTTTTTTTGTGTGGGCAAGTTGTAAAAACATAGTTTAAGGTTAATTCCTTAAATATATTATTTCCACCAATCGAAATTTTATCCGTCGCCATTTTTATTAAAAACTCTTCCACTTACCTGTTCTTACTGAATATAATCCTCTTCCCGGGCTACTCATTACTGATTACTCATTACTCATTCTTCTCTCAACCTGTCTCTGCCAATAAGCCCCTCCCCGGGCTACTCATTACTGATTACTCATTCATTTACAGGCTGTTTCTGCCAATAAGAATTCCCCCGCTATTTCATTTGAAAAAGTAAAACCATATATTGTTCTCCTAACCATTACACCTCAAATGAAACAACTACCCCTCCTCCTGGGCACAGCCCTTTTTTTCCTGCCTGCTGCTGCTCAGGTTAAACAACCCCCGGCCAACAAACAAATGGAAGTTCAGGTTGTCACCCAGGTGCAGCAAGTCATCGGCACGATTGCGCTCAATGGATTTAATTTTGAGAATGGGAAATTGTCCCTGGCCGGCTGGACCCGTGAAGGTACCGCATTTAATAATCAACCGACCTATGGACATAATGTGGTGATCCGCCGGGAAATGGATAATCCGCAGAATCCGTTCCGGGTGAATATTACATTGGGCGGAGATTATTGGAAGGATCTTTCATTGCCTATCGGACATAAAGGAAAATACTGGATTGGCTCTTTTGAAAACAGAGGTGATAGTGCGCAGCCATTTGCCCGGACACAGGGCAACACACCTATGGGCACCTTGCTCTCTCCGGAGTTTACTATCTCACACGATTATATCAGCTTTCTCGTGGGCGGCAGTAGTGATATGGCGAATGAAAAAATAGAACTGATCTACGAAGGACAACCTTCGGATGCCGCTGGTGATGATAAAAACAAGTCCAAAAATCAGGGAATACTGATTAATCCTTTAAATGCCAGCCAGGCTATTGCTAAGTTTTATAAGGCCAGCGGAAAAGGAAGTAGTGTAATGCGCCGTGTCTGGTGGGAGGTGAAAACATTGAAAGGAAAGAAGGCGAGAATAAAAATTACCGATAACAGTGCTACCGGATACATCAACGTGGATGACATCCGTTTTCAGGAACAATCCCCCGATCAGACCGATATAAAGATCGGCACCCGTCTTACCGTTAAGCAGGTGTTTCAGAAAGAAGGGAATTATTATGACTGGGATTTCCCGCTGTGGGGGACCATTGATACACATACACACCCTGCAGCACATATCGGTTTTGGTAACCGCCTCTTTCATGGTGAACCCGTTGGCACTATTAACAAGGCACTGGCCGATTGTGAAATCGATCACGGAGCCGATATATTGCGTACCCTGACGAGTTCCTCCGGTGAACGGATCCGCGGAAATATTATCCGTAATGCGGTGGCCGGTGTGTTCGACCCAGGCCATCGCCTGGGTGTTATGGATCCCGGTAATACCTGGGGATCCAATGAACAAACCCTTGCCTACTGGCCGATTTATAATACCAAACTGCATCAGCAGATGTGGAAGGACTGGCTGAAAAGAGCTTACGATGGTGGGTTACGGATGATTGTGGCGCTGACTGTACATAGCCAGGTGTTTGCCCGTATCAGTGAAGGGACCCGGCCGGATGATGACAAATCGGTGGGGGATAAGCAAATTGACTATATAAAAAACGTGATTGCACCAGCTTGCCGTGACTGGATGGAAATCGCTTATTCTCCTGCTGATATGCGCCGGATCATGTTGAATAATAAACTGGCTGTGATCCTGGGCAGTGAACTTGATAATATCGGCAACTTCGATGGAAAGCGGGCGCCAACTGAAGCGGAAGTGAGAGCGGAAATCCGTCGTCTTTATGATAAAGGGTTACGCTATATGTTCCCGGTGCATTTACTGAACAATGGCTTTGGTGGAACCGCCATCAAGTCTGACATCTTTAACCTGGCCACCAAGTTTAATACGGGCAGGGCTTTTGATGTGGAACTAAAGGATTATAAGGATGGGTTTTCGGAATATAAGCTCAAAGCTAAATTTGATGTGTTGAGTGATGTACCTGCGGCCATGATCGATGCCAATAATAAAGCGATTGCTTATGGGGGTATTGCAGGTGCTGCTGCCCCGGTAGTGGTACCCGCTGCCGCTCCTTTGGTATTACCTTTTATTCCGCTGATCACGACTGCTGGTACAACGGTAGTGGGGATGGCGGCTCCGCTGATTCCGGTCCTGGCCGGAGTGGCGGTAAACAAGTGGACGAATGAATGGGGCATTTCACTGGATGTGATACCGGTGGGAAACAATTACCCGGCTTATCCCTGGAAACGTTATGCGGGTCATATCAACCGGCAGGGATTGACAACGGCTGGCGAAATAGCCGTGAATGAAATGATGCGGTTGGGTGTGATGATCGATATTGATCATGCCGGCAGAAATACAGTGGATGATTATTTCAGGATGGCCTTTGCCGTACCAGCAGGAGGTTACCCGCTTAACAGTGGCCATAACCAGTTTACCGAAACCCGCTGGACGGAAGCGCAGCTACTACCCGAAGCCTATGATCTCAGTACAGTGGATGGCCGGAAATTATACACGAATCATTATAATCATATAGCTGAAAAAATTGCGAATGAAAATGACCGCAAACCCGATGAGCTGATAAAAATCAGGCAGCTGGGCGGTATGATGGGTGTGGGCATCTCAGGAGCCAATGTAAACGCGTTAACGAATGTAATCCCTGCTTCCTCCCGGCGCTATACCGAATCGGTGGTGACCAATAATAATCCGGGCAGCAGCCGGTCCGCGGCCCAGTTATTATTATATGCTATTGAAAAAATGAATGGGAGCGGGGTTTGTTTTGGTACGGATATCAACGGCTTTGCCGGACTGGTAGGTCCGAGGTTTGGGGCAAACAGCGCCAGTGCGGCCGGACATGACCGTTATGATATTTATAACCGCCGCAGTTTTGTATATGGACAGGCCAACCAGGTGCGCTATACCCCCTTTACCGATCTTTCTGGTAACCGTTTCCGCGGCCATCTGACCGGCTCCTATGATGATCTGAAGAATAATCCGGATAAATTTTTACAGAACGGTAAACTGTTTACCGAGGAACAAGGCGATTTTATGCTGGCCTTGCAGATTTATTATTCCATGGAAGAGCGGTTTAAACGCGAAGCTGAATCCGGTGATACCAGAAATAAGATTGACTGGTACCTGAATCATGTGGTACACAGCAGTTATGACAAGGGACGGATCAGGGAGTTTATCAAAGGATTAATCAAAGGCGGGAACGGAGAGAATATCGGCACGGATGTTTTTAACGGAGACGTAGGTACCCAGCAACAGATTTCCCTGAAAGTAAGCCGCGAGAAAATTTTCAATAACCGTACGGTTGACAGCCGGACCGGTGATGTAACCTCCAATTCCGAAAAGAACCGTCGCCACAAACTGCTGGAAGCAGCGTTTGATTATTATAAAATAATGACCCGGCCCGGTACCAACGAACCGTTGATTCCGGCCTCCACCCTGGGTAAAACCTGGGATTATAATATCGATGGCATGGCGCATTACGGGATGATGGCGGATTTCTTCCAGGACCTGAAGAATGTGGGCATGAAACCCAAGGATATGTCGGTGCTGTTTAACTCCGCCGAAGATTTTGCCCGGATGTGGGAGAAATGTGTGAGGCAGAGCGAGCGGGTGAGGTAGCTGCTCGGGGAGAGGCGTTCAAGGTAGAAACAGACTGAAAGTAGAATGAGTAATGAGTAATCAGTAATGAGTAGCTCGGGGAAAGACCTTACGTTTTGAAGCAGGTTTGGGGAGGGGGATAAGTAATGAGTAATCATTAATTATCCCCTTTTTCAGCCTGTTTCTAACTTTAATACCTCCTCCCGAGCTACTCATTACTGATTACTGATTACTCATCCGAAATTGTAAAATTGTGCCAAAATGTCCCTGTTTACTTAGGGGAGACTTCTAAGAAAGCAATAAAATATTCCATCAAATCAGTAAAACCTTCCATTTAACGACAAGGGGTTGCAGGGTACTTTTAAAGAGAATTTCAAGCATAAGCAGCAAGCAGAAACGGCCAGCCCTTTGTAACGACCTTCCGGTCGCTTACAAAGGGGCCCTGACCGGCTCCCGCCCCTGCACAAACCGAAACGATTGCCACACCATGTTCATACAGAAATACTTCGAGGAATTCGAACTCAATCATACCCGGCAGACCCGGGGCCGGACGATCACCGAAACAGATATTGTGATTCACGCGGGACAATCGGGCGACTTTTTCCCCCATCATATGGACGAAGAATGGTGCAAAACCCAGCCCTTTGGCCGGCGGATTGCCCATGGCACCCTCATCTTTACTGTGGCGATCGGACTGACCGCTGATTTTATCAATGAAGTATCCATGACCTACGGTTATGAGCGGCTCCGTTTTATCAAACCCGTGTTTATTAATGATACCATTCGGGTAAATATTACTATAAAAGAAAAAAAAGACCATAAAAAACCGGAATACGGCCTGGTGACCGAACTGGTGGAATGTTTCAATCAACATAAAGAACTCGTGATGTTGTGCGAACATATCCTCATGGTAAAAAAGAACGTTTAATATGGCAGCCATCGTTTTAAATGGTATCACATGGGGACATAGCCGGGGTATTACTCCCCTGCTGGCGCTGTCCCAGCGATACAGTGAGCTGCATCCCGAAGTGGAAATTCGTTGGAAGAAAAGAACATTGCAGGAGTTCGCAGATTTTCCGATCGAAAAACTCACTCTTGAATATGACCTGTTGATCATCGATCATCCCTGGGTGGGTTGCGCTGCCGCCACGAATTGTGTGCTGCCATTAAATGAATATTTATCGCCAGCCTATCTGAATGACCAGGCCCGTAACTCAGTCGGCCAATCGCATAACAGTTATCACTATGAAGGAATGCAATGGGCACTGGCCATGATGCAGGATCCACTCAGGCGTTGCCTGAAAGCGATTGATGAAAGGTGGAGATAGGTTGAAATGTTTACAAGTTGACAAGTGGTGCTCTTAGCAGGTTGCCTTATCAACCTGCCAACCTTCCATAAAAATCCTCTTTTTCCGGGATACGCCCCTCTTTAGAATATTTCATCTTTGAGCAGTAAATATGCCCGACATGAAGTACTTCTTTATATTTTTCCTTTTCTGCTCCACCCGCCTGTTAGCCCAGGAACAAACCTATGATATAGTTACTTTCACCCTGCCCGATGGCTGGAGCAAGGGGGAAGAGAATAATGCGGCCATTCAGTATGTAAAAAAAGAGGGAACCAAATGGGCACAGATTGCCATTTATAAGAACACCACTTCACTTGGAACCCCGGAAGCGGATTTTGACAGTGAGTGGGAAAAACTGGCTGCCACCCCTTATCAGATTACAGCCCTTCCAATAAAAACAGCTGCTGAAACCGTTTTTGGCGATTGGAAAAAAACCAGTGGCACCGGCAAATGGATGTTTAATGGTAAAGAAGTCATTACCACAGTGACTACCTATACCGGTTACGGAGCCTGTGTGAGTATACTCTGCAATCGCTCGGATAAAAAGTTTGCTCCCGCTTATGATCAGCTGCTGAGTACGATCCGGTTGCAATCCGGGAACACAGTTGCTGTGCAGGACCCCGTACCTCCGCCACCGGCTGATAATGGCAATGAACAGACGATCAGCAATACGCAACCCGTGGCTACCGGTTACAAGTTCAATACGACCAATTTTGATGATGGCTGGACCAGCAGCATACAGGAAGACTGGGTACAAGTGGAGAAAGGATCCATCAAAACGATGATCCATTATCCCAAAGAGGGAACGATCTTCCCTTCCGATCCCGAACCCCTGATCAAAGCCGCGTGGAATATCCTGGTGGCACCACGCTACAGCAACCTGAGTAATTTCAATGCCCGCTATATCGAGACCTATAACCGTCCTTATTTCGGTACAGGCTATGCCACGGAGAACAGCACAGGTCAGTCTGTTTTTATTGTGCTCTTCCGCAGGGGCGGCGGCTGGATTGAAGTGATGGCACCGGATAATGCCAGCTTTACCCGTGAATTTGGCTTCAATCCAGAATCCATTGTCTGGGGAAAGCTGACTGAATATTCAGGTGGCTGGGTAGTGACCAACAGTGCCGGGACAACAATTAACGCTGATCCGGAGATTTTTAATAAACTGGATAATATGACGACCTACAACAAATTTGCGGTGGCCGCCTCCGACCTGGCCGGCACCGGAAAATGGAATGCCGGTTTTTCCAGTAATACGTATTATGCAAATTATTATACCGGAAACTATGCCGGGATGAACACCTATACTTCTTCCCAGTGGTTTGATTTTAAAAGCGGGCAACAGTATCATTGGGAACTGGTGGCGGCCAATACTTTCAATGGCCAGACTAATGTGGCACAAGCGAAGTCTGATGGTAACTTCTCCTCTGTAAATGACTGGCAGCTGAATTTTTCAAATATTGAGCAGCGCTCAAAAACATATGACGCTTATTTCACCGCCACTAAAGGAGGGAGGGTGCTCTGGCTAAATGATGCGAATGCACCGGGGTCGGGGATTTTTACGGGATACTCGAAATGAGTAATGAGTAATCAGTAATGAGTAGCTGC
>CAZLRY010000001.1:0-7019 GCA_964561675.1 uncultured Chitinophaga sp. | reverse complement strand
AGTAGCTGCAGAAGACTCAAATACTAATGTATCAGGCTTAACGCTGAAAATATATGTTTTGGGTTTTCAGTACGTTTATATTTTTAAGATTATAACGACTCTTCCCCCACTCATTACTCATTACTGATTACTCATTGCCTTACCAGTCATCTGTTCGAAAACTACTCACCGGAAACCCCTCCGAACTAAACAGATCCCCCACCACAAAATCCTTAAATGCATAACGAACCGCTACGGGTTCCTTTACATCGGGAGCAGATAAGATGATATTACCGCCGTTTACCATCGCTTTCGCCGGACGGAATACTTTATTCGCCCCGGCCACTTCAAAGTACTTCAGCTCTTTGCCGAAGGCAGATAAACCGTTTGGCGCATTTTTAAATTTAACCGTGACAATATTACCACTGATCGTGATGGCATCATAAGCGGGACTTTCATAGCCAAATCCCTTCAGCCCGTATGTTTTGCCGAGTGCCATAAATGCAAGGCGTTTTGCGCCAGTCAGTTTATCCATCGGATGGATATTGAATTCCTCCCCGATATCCATCAGTACAGCCATGCCGCTGTTGGGTATAACAGATAAAGCCTTACGTTGTGCATCCCTCAGGTAAGCTGAATTATAAGCCGTAGCACCCACGACCGCATGGTTCATATAATTATAAGGCGCAATCTGCGCATAAAAGAAGGGAAAGTCTCCCTGTCCGCTTTGCTCCCGGATCTGTTTAACAAAAGCAGGAAACAAGGTCTCGTATTGTTTCGCCCGGTCGTTATTACTCTCGCCCTGGTACCAGATACAACCTTTGATGGTATAACCAAGAAAGGGTTTCAGCATTCCATTGTACAATACTGTGGCATTTTTGTTATTCAGTTTGCTGGTATCGGTCGGGGAGGGTACTTTGATCTCCGGAAAAGCTTTTAATGTTTCCGCATCCATAAAGGCTTCTACCGGGGAACCTCCGTAACTGATATTGACCAGCCCGATAGGTACTTTTAATCTTTCATAGAGCATTTTGCCAAAATAATAAGCCGTGGCGCTGAAATTACTCACCGCTTCGGGTTCAGCCATTTTCCAGGTGGACTGTTTGCTGGTATCCTGTGGTAAACGTTGTACGGAACGCGGAACTGTATATATGCGGATATGCTCATTGGTTGAATTAAATATGGCCTCATTGCTGCCAATAATAGGCTGGTCTTTGAATCCTTTCATCGCCATTTCCATATTACTCTGCCCGCTGCACAACCATACTTCACCGATCAACACATCCTTGATGGTAACCGGCTTCCCATCCGAAATAGTAATAGTATACGGACCGTGTCCCGCTGTTGGAGTTTTCTCCAACAGCATAGGAGACATCCTCGCAGCCGCTGATCCATCCTCCGACATATCCCATACAGTGGTAGGCACCTGGCCAGCCACCGGGGTCTTCACGGATAAACGCCATTTGCCGTCGGACCCGGCTTTGGTACTATAGCTGGCTTTATTCCAGGAAGTACTCACTTTGACCGTAGCGCCCGGACTCGCCCAGCCCCATAGTACAGGATTCGCATTTTGCTGCAATACCATGCCGTCCGAAATGAAATAAGGAAGGCGGATAGTGGCGGTCGAGATGATGGGAAACAGGAATACAAGGAGGGCAACTTTAAAGCGGGCGAAATGATACATGGCATGGTCGTTTTTGTTGGCACCAATGTAGGGATTTTGGCGGGGAAAAGCGTCATGGGGAGAAGGAGAGTGGAAAGTGGTAAATGGATAGTGGGACATAAACCAGAATGATCCTTAAAGAGTAAGGGCCTTTCGAATTTCAGAACGCTATACAGTTTAATAACTAATTCTGCTTTAAACTCCCACTCTCTATTTACCACTTTCCACTCTCCATTCATTTTCCTTACTTTAGCTCCCGATACGCCACTTATGCTCAAGGACAAAGACAAGGACAACAAAGAAGGGTCACATAAAAACATCTGGTACGGGGCCGGCCGGCAACGGATTGAGATTCCCAAGACCATCCTGAAGTCCAGGGTCAACAGCAATTCCATGCTGCGTCACCTGCATATCTGTTCCATAGGTTATTATCCTAAGGCCAAAGATCATTTTACTTACCGGAAGAAAGGGTTACCTGAAAATTTTCTGTTTTACTGTGTGGATGGGAACGGCTGGTTCCAGATCGGGAAACAACGTTATGAAGTAGGGCCGAATGAATTTTTTATCCTGCCGCAAAACATCGAACATTCCTATGGCAGCAGTACCGATCATCCCTGGACCATCTACTGGATCCATTTTGGGGGAGAAGCCCTGCCGCAGTTCAATGAAGTACAGGAAATACAGAAGCACTTTAAACCGGTCTATATTAAAAACAACGGGGAGATCATTCCGATCTTTTCCCAGATTTATAAAACACTGGAACTGGGTTACAGTGTCGATAACCTGCTGTTCGCGAATATGTGTCTCTCGCATTTCCTGACCCTGTTTGTATACAACGGACGTCATTATGCGGCCAACTCCGGGGATAAACTCGATTGTGTAGACAGTGCCATTCTCTTCATGCAGGAGAAGATCAATGATAATATTTCACTAAATGATCTCAGTGCGAAATACAATTATTCCATCTCGCGTTTTTCCAACCTGTTCAAACAAAAAACCGGCTATGCGCCGATTGATTATTTTTTGCAGATGAAAATGCAGAAAGCCTGTCAGCAACTCAACTTCAGCAACCGCTCGATAAAAGATATCGCCTTCGGACTGGGCTTTGATGATCCGTATTATTTCTCCAAACGCTTCCGGAAAAATATCGGCATGTCACCCAAAAAATACCGCTCATTGCGGTCCAATGATCTAAATGATTGATTTTATTCCAGCACCGGTTCTTCTTCCTTAAACCAGGCTTCGGGGGGTAATCCGTGTTTGAAACGGTACAGGGCTTGTTTGATATACAACCGGAAATCATAATCGCCGGCCATTTTAGTAAACGTATACGAGGGCCGGAATACCTGCATAAAACTATCCAGTTCACGACCGTCGAGCAACGTAAGCCGGCGAACCAGTGCTTTACTGAAGCGGTTGTCTACAAATTTATCCTGTTCTTCCGTCAGCAGCCGTTGCTGAAAAGAAAGCATGCTGCGGTTGCGCCGGAAGCGGAACATGTTGATTATTTCATCGAGATCGAAACCCACGCCGGCTCCATAGGTAGGGGTGACTGTTTTCAGTTTTGGTTTCTGGAAACCGAATACCTTGGCATAGTCCAGCCGGTTCTGGATCGAATCCTGCCGGTAATTGCGGGGTAATATTTTCACTTCTTTCAGGGTGGGTACATTTACCTGTATGGAAATATCAAACTGCATGGGGTTGCTGATCTTAGCCACCGGGAACTTCATGGTGGACTTGTTGAGGTAGCTGAACCAGATCGTATCCTGTTCACTTACCTCTAATTCATAGTAACCGATACTGTTGGTGACCGTTCCCTTGCCTGAACTGGAGATCACACTCACCAGTTCCATCGGGTAATTGCGGGAACTATCCAGTACATACCCTTTAATACGGTACGTCTGAGCCTGGCTGTTGTAAGCTGCTCCCAAAAAGAGCAGGGAAATGATAATATAAGGGTATAGCTTTTTCAATCCGGCAGCAAGTAACGAAAGAAAGTGCAAAAGCTATTCTAAAGTGTAAGGACTTGATCAATTATTTCCTTCTTCTTCCTCCTCCGCACTGGCTTCTTTGAGCAGGCGCTCACTGTTTTCGGCGATTTTGGCCGGAAAATCACGGGTGACGGGGTAGATGCCGATAGCTGTAAGCTTATTCTCGTCGTATACCATTTCGAGCCCAAGGGTATAATAATAATGGTCACCGGAATAATCGCCGTATCCGAGGGCGAGATAAGGGGATTTTGACAATTTTTTTCCGCAATCCTCCATGCTGTCGTGGAATTTAAGTCCGTTTTTTAGACGTACCTGTTTCAGGTGATCTTCAGAGGCGGAATAGGAAGTGATGGTGATGAAATTCAGTTTATGATTTTTAAAATATAATCCGAATACCGGCATGCTGACCGGCAGTTCGTTGTCATAGCGGATACAGCTGTCAAATCCCAGCACAAATTGCATCACACTATCGATCCGGGTATCATATCCTTTGAAAGCATCCAACTGATCGGCATAGGTATAACCCACCGGTTCACCTTTTAGGAGATCGGTCACCTGTTTTTCAGACATGCCCAATTTAATATTATTAACGCCTACGCCCGGGGTGATCAGGATCGGGTTATTCTGTGCGGTACTGGTCAGGGTACTTGCAAAAAGGAGGAAAAACAGGGTCAGCTTTTTCATAAAGGGTTTGTTTGAGAGATAAAGATGCAGTTAAACCGCGTACAGAACTATACCCCCTTGAAGGTATATTACAGCAGCCCTTCAATCACTTTCGGAAAATGGGCATGCTCCAGTTCCTGAACCCTTTTGGCCAGGCTCTCAGGAGTATCCCCCTCCAGTACCGGACAACTGGCTTGAAATATGACAGCGCCATTGTCGTATAGCTCATCCACAAAATGAATCGAAATGCCGCTTACGGCTTCTTTGTTTTCAATTACTGCCTGATGCACATGACGGCCATACATTCCCTTTCCCCCATATTTGGGCAGTAGGGCAGGGTGTATATTGACGATGCGGTCCGGGTAGGCCCGGATCAGGGCGGGTGGCATCTTCCAGAGAAATCCGGCTAAAATGATCAGTTCGACTCCCTTTTTCCGAAGCTCCGGTACATATGCATCTCCTTGGAAAAAGGGCTCTTTTTCGATTAAAAGAGTCGGAATATGTTCTTTTTCAGCAATTTGTAAAATTCCTGCGCCAGGTTTGTTACACACTATCAGGCTGATTTTTGCCTTTGCGGAACCGGTAAAATGACGAATGATCTGATGGGCATTACTGCCAGCCCCGGAGGCAAAAATGGCGATATGGGTCAGTTTTTCACTCATTAATATCAGGGGTCTTTGATTTGACCAGACCGATCCGGCTGCCCAGTTTTTTAATATAGCGGGAGAAAAAAGGAAACTGACCAAAAGGAATGCTGATCAGGATGACCATCAGCGGCCAGCAGATGGTAACCAATATAATATATATAACAGCCCAGAGCCAATCCTGCTCAATGGCCAGTACATTCATGATTTTCTTCGCTACCCATCCGGTGGCACTACCGCCAATCGCAAAAGTGCAGAGAATCAGGGCCAGCTGCCCGCTTTTCACCTTCCATTTCTGTTGTAAACCCTCAAACATGTCGTGCTTTTTGAATAATGCGGAGCAAAAGTCGACAAAAAACAACCAATAAATGCCGCTTCGTCCACATATGTTGAACTTTAGGTCAGGCTTTACTGATTTATGACAAACAGATTTTCCCCCTTTAAAAAAAAGACTGAAAATCGGCTGAAACGCAGGCTGGTAGCGGATCAAAAAAAAGTTAAAGCTATTGGCTTTTTATAGTGATACTGACTTATTTTTGCGCCTGATTAGAGCTATTTATCCACATTTTTCAGATCAATTGCATCTATGATTCTTTGTAAACCAATCGGCCAGAGACTGACTGTACTATTTCTATCTCTATTTGTTATTTCGATAGTTAATATTTCTGCACAGGATGCAGCTGCCGGTAAAGCCATCTTTACCGGAAAGTGTGCCGCCTGCCACAACGTCTTCAAAAAGATGACGGGTCCCGCCCTGATGGGACTGGAAGAACGTGGTAAATGGGCAGACCATAAGGAGTTGCTGGCCTGGATCAACAATCCGGCAGCCTATATGGCCAAGGATCCCTATACCCAGGGACTGAAGGCGGAATACGGCCCCATGATGACCGGTTTTGCTGATGTCACCCTGAAGGATGTAGATGATATGGTAGCCTATATCAATGCAGAAGTGGCAAATAAAAATGCAGCTCCTAAACCCGGCGCTGTTACTGAAACTGCCGATACCGGCAACCAGAATGCGATCATTTTCGGGGTCATCTCCCTTGTACTGGGTATCATTGCCTTGATCCTGATGCAGGTAAACAGCAACCTGAAGAAAATGTCGGATGATTCTGAAGGAATCGTTCGTCCTGAGCCTGTAGCCTTCTACCGCAACAAGACCTATATCGCCATGGCCTCCATCGTATTCTTCGTATTCGGTGGTTATATGGTCGCTAAAGGCGCCATCGGACTGGGTCGTCAGAAAGATTACCAGCCGGAACAACCTATCTATTACTCCCATAAAGTACACGCCGGGATCAACCAGATCAGCTGTCTGTACTGCCATGGTAATGCCTGGGAAAGCAAGCATGCCGCTATTCCTTCTGTGAATGTCTGTATGAACTGCCACAAGGCCATCAACACCTACGAAAAAGGACCCAAACTGTATAAAGAAAACGGCGATGAAGTCAACGGTACAGCCGAGATTAACAAGCTTTACCAATATGCCGGTTTCGATCCGAACAATCCTTCCAAATGGGATCCTGCTAAAGCGAAACCAATCGAATGGACTAAGATCCATAATCTGCCAGACCACGTTTATTTCAACCACTCCCAGCACATCCGTGCCGGTAATGTACAGTGTCAGAGCTGTCATGGTGAGATCACCGCTATGGATGAAGTAAAACAAGTGGCCGACCTGAGCATGGGATGGTGTATCAACTGTCACCGTCAGACCAATGTGAACTTCAACTACGACAGCACCAAGGGTAACAAGTTTTACAGCATCTATGAGAAGTTCCACAATGATATCAAGTCCGGAAAAATGGACAGCGTGAAAGTGAAAGATATCGGTGGTCTTGAGTGTCAGAAATGTCACTACTAAGCAGGTCCGTAACGTCAACAATTGTATTCAGCACATTATCGAATTATCAAACTGATATTCATGAGCCAAAAAAAGTACTGGCAAAGTTTCGGAGAGGTGAATGACAGCGAAAACTTTCAGAAAAAGCAGCAGGACGAATTTCGTGAGGAATTACCTTTTGAAGGTTTCGATGACAAAGGATTAATAGACGCCAAAGCCCCCCGCAGGGATTTCTT